>NZ_CBFIHX010000003.1:0-63957 GCF_965662505.1 Pseudomaricurvus sp.
GCTTCCGCAGGGCGGTACGGATAATGACTTCATCTTCAACAACCAGGATGTTACTCATAGGCGCATTGTTACCCAATTTGTTACTAGAATGACCACAGACTGACTAGTGTTACCTTACTAGCCTTCAGTTTCAAGTTGTCGTGGTAATTTTATGCGAATTTGTGTGCCATTGGTTTGCCCCGGCACGGGACTGACCAGTTCCAGCTGGCCTTCGTGCTCTTCGACAATACTGTAGACCATGGCCAGGCCAAGGCCGGTACCTTCGCCGGGATCTTTGCTGGTAAAGAACGGCTCAAGGACCCGCGCCTGATGTTCCGGCGGAATACCGCTGCCTTCGTCCGTCACGGTAAAGAGGACAGAGTCGCCCTGCAACTCCCCTTCGATGCGGATTTCGCTGTCCTGCGGGCTGGCGTCACGGGCGTTGGACAGCAGGTTGATAAACACCTGAATCAAACGCTGGGAATCGGCTCGCAGAGTCAGATTGTCTGGTAACAGATTGGTAAACTGCACCTGTGTTTTTTCTTTTTGCAGCGACAGCAGCTGAGTGGCCTCTTCGGCGCAATCGCGCAGGCTGATGTCCATGAACTCGGCCTTTTCCTGTTGCCCGGTGTGGGAAAAACTCACCAGAGATTGCACGATGCGGCTGACCCGGTTGGTCTGGCTGAGTATCTGCTCGGCGGTTTCCTGGGCGGCATCGGGGTCGTCGGTCTCGTATTTCAGGTTTTGGGCGAGGCAGGCAATGCCTGTGATCGGGTTGCCGATCTCGTGGGCGACGCCCGCCGCCAGTCGGCCCACCGAGGCCAGCCGTTCGCTGTGTACCAGCTCTTGTTCCAACAGTTGGGTTTCGGTCATGTCTTCCAGCAGGATCACCTGGCCATCGGCAATGTTGGCGACGGGGCCGGCAATGTTAGCCTTGTGCAGGCTGATCCAGTGAGGACCGTCGTCCAGATTCAGCTGCTGTTTGTGCAGGTGGGGAATGGGGCTTTCGGAGAAGCTTTTCAGTACTTGCCGCCAGGGCATTTTCAGGTCTTCCAGATGAGAGCCTGCCACCGACTCCGCCGAGATGCCGGTGAGTTGCTGCATGGCGTGGTTCCACATCAGGATTTCCATGTCCTGCCCGAGCGAGCAGACCGCCATGGGCAGCTCTTCCAGCGTGTTGCGGTGATACAGCCGCAGGTTATTCAGTTCGGCCGCCAGACCGGTCAGGTGACTGCGGTATTGAGTGAGGCGGTTTTCTATCAGGTTGATGTCGGCGGTGCCTTTGGCTTCCGGCAGGTGGTACGGAATGTGGCGATTGAGAATGTCGGTGGCCATGGCCGTCCCCATGAGCCCGGACAAGTTGGCCTCCAGCCTGTTGCGCAGTCGGCGCAGAGCGTAAGGGCGGCGATCGTGACCGCTGATGTTAAGTTCTTCCAGGGCTTTGTTGACCTCTTTGCGGGCGGTGGTTTTGCCCAGGCTGGAAGAGAGTCGCTCGGTGAACTCGCCGGCGCTGTGCACGTCCAGAATCATCCGTAATGGATGACTGAGTTCGTCTTCCGCGCAGAGCTCGGCACTGTAGTGCTCTTCGACACTGGTTTTGGTGAACACCGACAGGAACACAAAGGCGACGACGTTCAGTCCCAGTGAGATCAGTGTGATGTTGCTCCAGTGCTCGATACCCACCGGCAGTATGTATTCAGTGCCCGGGATTGGCAGTTGGCTGATGTCCGTCAGCGCCGGGATAAACAGCGCCACCAGCCACACCAGACTGCCGAGACTTAAACCGGTGAGAAAGCCGCGGCTGTTGGCGGTAGGCCAGTAGGCCACGGCAAAGATACCGGGCAGAAACTGCAGGGTCTCGATAAACGCCATCAGCGCCAGATGCGTCAGACTCAGCTCGTTGTCGAGGATCTGGTAAAAGGCGTAGCCCAGAGCAAACACCGTAAAAATGATGATGCGTCGCAACCACAGCAGCTGGCGGTAGAGCTTGTCTCCCCGCTCCAGACGGCTGGCGGGCAGAATCCACTGGTTGAGCAGCATCGTGCTCAACGCCAGGCCCAGAGAGATCATGGCGCCGGTCGCCGCCGAGAGCCCCCCTAAAAACGCCAGAATGGTCAGTGACGCCGATTCCGCCGCCATGGGAATACCAATGGTGAAGTACTGCGCCGGTAGCGGCACGCCCAGCTCAAAGCCCGCCCACAGGATGGGGAAAATCGGCAGCGCCATCAACAGCAGAAACAGCGGGAATGCCCAGCTCAGCGTCGAGGTAATCTGGTGCAGCGGGCTCTCCACCACACTCATATGGAAAATGTGAGGCATGGCCACGGCGGTGGCCAGGAACACCAGCAGCAGGGTGTGGGAGGAGCCGTCCTTGATCGGGGAGTGCAGCAGTTCCAGGTTTTCCGGATAGTCGAACAGCCATTGATCCAGCCCTTCAATACCGCCAAAGACCCCGTAGACGGCAAACAGGCCAACGGCAAACAGGGCCACAACTTTGATCAGCGTTTCAAAGGCCATGGCGACGATCAACCCGGGATGATTTTCACGGCTGGAGCCAAACAAGATGGTAAAGATCACCAGCACGATGCAATACGCCAGCGCCATCACCTCGCGGAAGCTCCAGTTGCTGAACACAGCCGGCAGAGGCTCGGAGCTGCTGAAGGTCAGAATTTGCAGGGTGTCGGCGATGGCCTGAATTTGTAACGCCAGCAGTGGCAGTGAAGCCAACAGCATACAGGCAGTGGTCATCACCCCAACGGCCTGATTGTGGTAGCGGAACACCAACAGGTCGGCCAGACTGCCAATCTGAAAGCGCCGCGCCAGTTGGACCAGAGGCGCAATTGCGACGGGGGCAAACAGAAACAGGGCGCCGGTTCCCAAATAGTACGCCAGCGCGCCGTAACCAAACTGGAACGCCAGATCGATCACGCCGTAGTAGGCCCAGGCACTGGCAAAAATCCCCAGTGCGAGGATGTAGATAATGGGGTGGCGAACCAGCTTTTGCGGAATCAGGCCCTTGTCGGCACTGAAGGCGATCCCAAACAGCACCACCAGATAGGCAATACTGATCAGGGCAATTTCGAAGATATTAAACGTCATTGGTGTGCTTTCGCTTGTGGACAATATACGCCGTCAGGATGACCATGGCCCAGATAATGTAGGGTCGATACCATGCGCCTTCGGGGTTAATCATCCAGGTGAACAACGTCGGCGAGAAGATGTACGCAATCAGGAGAAAAAGAACCAGCAGTCGTTGATTGTGCATAAGTGAAAGTCGTCACCGTATTGAGGACTGAAACCGCGATGGCCGTGCGGATCTTGAATGTGCGTGCCGAGCCCTGTTGGCGCATTAGTGCCGTATGTTATTTTCTGTATCTTATTTCGCGGGTGTCTTTGGGCGGCCTCAGGCAGGGCAATTATGGCAAGGCTGCCTGACGCAGGCAATGAAAGATAAGGTTCAGGTCATCAAAGATCATCAGGAAAGCGGTTGTTGAGGGTTTGAGGCCTCCTGCTGAATCGCCATGCCTTTGGGTACCTGATTGCGATCCCAGCGCGGGATGCTCCATTCAAGCAACTCGGCGCAATCGCCCCGCAGTTCTGCCGGAGGGTTCTGTCCCAACTGCTGTAACGCGAGAAACAGGTTGTCTGGCGCGTGTCGGGAGTCCAGCGGTTCGGCAAAGGTTTGTTTACTGAGTTTCTGTCCGTCGCTGTTGACGATCACGGGCAGGTGAGCCATTTGCGGAGGTGTCTGGCCCAGCTGCTTAAACAAATACAACTGGCGACCGCTGGAGTCCAGCAGATCGCTGCCGCGCAGGATATGGGTGATGCCCTGGGCGATGTCGTCCACGACCACGGCCAGTTGGTAGGCAAACAGCCCGTCTTTGCGCAGGATCACGAAGTCACCCACGCTGTCTGACAACTGTTCTTCCTGCCATCCCTGAAAGCCGTCTTCAAAACTCATTAGACCAGCTTGGCCATCGGGAACCTCGACACGGATGGCGTAAGGCGGTTTATGGGGAGGGTGTCGACGGCAGTGGCCATCGTAGGCCGGAGTCTGTGGCAGGGATTTGAGGCGCTGACGGGTGCAGTTACAGGGATAGGTCAGACCTTGTTGTTCCAGCTGTTCCAGTGCCTGCTGGTAAGCCTCAAGACGCTGGCTTTGAAGCATCACCTCGCCGTCCCAGTACAACTGGTGAGCTTCGAGACTGCGCAGAATGCTGTCGGCGGCGCCCGGTTGTTCGCGGGGCGGGTCGAGATCTTCCATGCGCACCAGCCACTGTCCCTGTTGTTGGCGGGCATCCAGATACGAAGCCACTGCAGTCAGCAGAGAGCCGCGATGCAGTTCGCCGGTGGGCGACGGGGCAAAACGGCCAATGTAGCCATGGCCAGTATCACCCAGGTCTAGGTAATCGTTGCTGGAAGACGGTGTGTGGGGGGGCAAGGAGTCTGAAGTCATGGGGTGACAGCGTAAGGTTAGGCACAAATCGCAGACACAAAAAAGGCGCCATAAGCGCCTTTTTATTCCGCGGGATTAGCCGCCGACTTGCCTTTCCTTGATTTCATCCAAGGTTTTGCAGTCGATGCACTGGGTTGCCGTGGGGCGGGCTTCCAGGCGACGGATGCCGATTTCGACACCGCAGGTATCGCAGTAGCCGTACTCGTCATCGTCAATCAGCTGCATGGTGCTGTCGATCTTCTTGATCAGCTTGCGCTCGCGGTCGCGGGTTCTCAGTTCCAGGCTGAACTCCTCTTCCTGGCTGGCGCGATCTGCTGGGTCGGGAAAGTTCGCCGCTTCGTCTTTCATGTGAGACACGGTGCGGTCGACTTCTTCCATTAACTCGGTTTTCCATGTTTGCAATAAGCCCCGGAAGTGAGTCTTCTGGGCCTCATTCATGTACTCCTCACCTTTTTTCTCTTTATAGGGGGTAAACCCTCTCAGAGTAATGCTTTCGGTGGTTTTAGAGCTCTTAGGCATCGTTTGTGCGCCTCGTGGTAACGTCCAATTATTTTTACTTGGGTATTGAACCCAGATCCGATGGCCATTCCAGCCAGACCGAGCAAGCTAGCAGATATCCACAAAGCTCGCCAGCGGTTTTTAGCGCTTGGAGACCTTATGGGATACTGACTTGATCGGGCGCGGATACTGCTACTCCCAAGTGATCCTGTCAACTTGATTTTAATGACATGGCGGTGTTCCTGTCATTTGTTTCAACCTAATTGCAGTTTCGCTCCCGATTCATACACTGTGGAGCTGGCAAAGGGGGGCGTTGGGCCGGGGCGCTCAGTCAGGCTTAGAGTTTAAAATCTCAGACTTAGAATTCAAAATCCGCCACAAATTGCCAGCTTTCAAGAGTCCGAACGAGGAGAAATAGAATGCAGTGTCAGCCAAAACTGGAGCAGGGGGTCCTGCTGAAGCGCTATAAGCGGTTTTTGGCGGATGTGCGCCTGCCGGATGGGAAGGAAATCACCATCCATTGTCCCAACACGGGATCCATGAAGGCCTGTCTGGCGGAGGGTAGCCCCTGTTGGTTTTCCACTTCTGATAACAAGAAGCGCAAATACCCCAATACCTGGGAGATCGCCACTACACCGGCGGGGCACCTGGCTGGTGTGAATACCGGGCGCGCCAACGGCTTGGTGAAGGAGGCGATTGAAACCGGAGTCATTGCGGAATTGCAGGGCTATCCTCAGCTGAAAACCGAAGTTCGCTATGGTGACGAGCGCAGTCGGATTGATCTTTTTCTGTCCGGTAAAGACGGTGAGCCGGATTGTTACGTGGAAGTGAAAAACGTCACGCTGTGGGAAGAGGGCGGTCAGGGACTGTTCCCGGACTCTGTCAGCACCCGTGGCACCAAGCATCTGCGGGAGTTGGCACTGATGGTGGAACAGGGGCATCGGGCGGTGTTGCTATTCTGCGTCCAGCACAGCGGTATCGAAACCGTGTCGCCGGCGGCCGAGATTGATCCGGTTTACGCCAAGACTCTGAAAGAGGTGGCTGCAAAAGGGGTTGAGGTCTACGCCTATCAGGCGGATCTGAGCGCCGAAGAGATTGTCTTGCGACGCGCTTTACCGGTGATTATCTAGTCTATCTGGCCCGTTCAGATGTCGACCCAGACCTGACCGTCGCGAATCTCCACTTCAACAGCTTCGAGGGACTGACCGCTGCAGGGGCCGGAGACGCAGAACCCCTCCTGAATAGTAAACAGCGCCCCGTGGGTTGAGCACTGGATCAATTCTCCCTCGATGTCGAGAAACCGGTCCGCCTGCCACTCCAGCTGGATGCCCAGGTGAGGGCAGCGGTTGCGGTAGGCGTAGACCTCTTGATGCTGTCGCACCACGAAGATCGACGCTTCGCCGAGGATGAAGCCCTTGCTGTAATAGTTGGTCAGCTCGTCCAGAGCGCAGAGAGCAATCATTCTTAACCTGCTTGCAGTGCGGCAATGCGCTCAGACAGAGGCGGGTGGCTGGAAAACAGTTTCGACATGCGCTGTTTAAAGCCGCCGCTGATACCGAAGGCGTAAATACTGTCCGGCATGGAGCTGGGCAGCTGAGCTTCCACCTCCATTTGCAGGCGGCGCAGGGCGTTAATCATGGGCTCGCGACCGGCCAGACTGGCACCTGCCTCGTCTGCGCGGAATTCCCGGTAGCGGGAAAATTTCATCACAATAATGGACGCCAGTACCGCCAGAATCATTTCAGAGACGAACGTCACGATATAGAACCCGATGCCGTGTCCCCCTTCGTTTTTGAAAACCGCGCGATCGACGGTGTGGCCGATAATGCGGGCGAAGAACATTACGAAGGTATTGATGACCCCTTGGATCAGAGACAGGGTCACCATGTCGCCATTGGCAACGTGGCCGATTTCGTGGGCCAGTACTGCACGGACTTCGTCGCGGTTAAAGCGTTGCATCAATCCAGCGCTGACCGCCACCAAGGCCTTGTTGCGGCTCCAGCCGGTGGCAAAGGCATTGGATTCCCGGGCGGGAAAAATACCCACTTCCGGCATTTTGATGCCCGCTTTCTCGGATAATTCGGCCACGGTTTTCATCAGCCAGATTTCTTCAGGCGTTTGTGGACGCTCGATGATTTGGGTGCGGGTCCCTCTTTTGGCCATGAATTTGGACAGAAATAGCGAAATCAGTGAGCCGCTGAAGCCAAATACGGCACAAAATACCAACAGATTTGTGAGGTCGAGACCGCTGCCGCTGCTGTCCAGGTAGGAACCGACACCGAGCAGGTTGAGGGTGATACTGGCAACAAAGATAACCGCCAGGTTCGTCAGTAAAAATAAACCAATCCGCAACACAGATGATGCTCCGATAAGATAGGGGAAGTAACGCTTTCTAAGATCTGTGCGGTGACGGGAAAATTCAATGGAGCTCAGGCGGCCGCGAGGTAAAGAAGTGAAAACTCAGGCTCAATACCTGTCGAGCAGCCAAAAAAAAGGCCACCCAAAGGGTGGCCTAACAACCGTGATTAGCCTGTTTAGGAGAGAAGGTCATGAGACCTAAACCCAACCGCCTCCGAAGAAGCGATGTGAGAATAATAATCTCTCTCATTTATCTCGTCAACAATAATGATTATCATTTGTGAAAATAGTGGCGCACAAATCTTCGGTCAGTCGATTTTGGCGGTAATTTGGCTAAAACCCGAGGTCAACGTGGGTATAGCGGCTTGGCTATACCCGTGGCAGTGACGTCCGCCCCTGGTGCGCAGTTGAGGCGGGATAGGCGGAATTCAGGATAACTGTGAGTGGTTTTCTTCCTGGGTGGCGGCGTCTTCCAGCAGACGTTGTTTTACTCCGGGATCCAAATCATTCCAGTGGACGTCCAGTAACGCGCCCTGAAGTGCGTAGAGCATCACTTTCGAAACGTGTATTCCCCGGTTTTTTATGCGAATGTAGGCCTCAACAGGCCCCATGTTGTTCAGGTCAGCGTAAGAATTGACGCCAATGGCGTGCAGGATATTAACGGAGGCGGCTCCGAGATTCTTCAGCTGGAGCAAATCACTATGACGTTCGGTCACAACGGCGAGTCCCCAAAGGTTGAGTATTTATTGTATTTATTCACTCTTCGACTCAAAGGTCGTACCGTTATAATACATGCTTCCTTCTTGATGGCAAATCCGGCCGGCCTCTGTGAACGAGTTGAGAGAAGTCTATGAGAAACAAGTCAGCCTGCGTGGACGACAGGTTATTTGCTGAAATGACCGGGCAGACGGAAGCTCACCTGGTGTCCTGTCGCAGTCGGGCGAGCAGTGGCGCTGCGGAATTGCTGATCCACAAAGATGCCTTTGAACCGCTGGAGCGCCTGCGAAACAAGGCAAGTGAGGCCGGTTTTGAATTGGCCATTGCCAGCAGTTTTCGCAATTTTGATCGTCAGCAGCGGATCTGGCAGGAAAAGGCTGCGGGCAAGCGTCCGGTGTACAGCGTGGATAACCGGTTGCTGGATACGGCTGATCTCAGTGATGAGGAGCTGTTGTGGTCTATCCTGCGCTGGTCAGCATTGCCCGGAACGTCCCGTCACCATTGGGGATCGGATCTGGATGTTTACGACGCGGCTGCCGTGCCGACCGATTACCGTTTGCAGCTGGTGCCGCAAGAGTACGAACCCGGAGGTCCGTTTGCCGATTTTCGCCAGTGGCTGGATGGGTTGATCGCCAACGATGAGGCGGAAGGATTTTTTCACCCCTATGCGCAGGATACGGGGGGCGTGGCTCCGGAGCCTTGGCATATCAGTTATCGTCCGGTAGCGGAACGCTATTGGCAGCAATGTGATTTTGCGTTTTTTCAGCGGCTGATGGACAGCGAAGCCTGGCCGCTGTCGGAAGAAATCGCGCAGCATGCTGATCTTATCTTCCGTCGTTTCGTCCGGCTGGAGCCTGCCTGATAGCAGTGTGTTAAGCTATTAGCTATTTACTCGTGAGAGGAGAGTGCAGTAATGGCTCAGGATGTATTCGTGGCAAATCATGCGGCCAGCGAGGCGGAAGACTTTATCTGGCAGGCGATTCGCGCCGAAGCCGAGGCTTCAAGCCGTCATGAGCCGATGCTGGCCAGTTATTATCACTCTTCGATCCTGAAGCATGACAGCTTTGAGGCGGCCATCAGCTTTCACATGGCCAACAAACTCGACAGTTCCGCTGTTCAGGCGATGACGGTTCGTGAAGTGTTCGAAGAAGCGTTGAAATCCGATCCGGCCATTGGTCAGGCGATGCGTGCCGACATCAAGGCATACAAGGATCGCGACGCAGCCTGTGACAAGTTCACTATGCCCTTCCTCTATTTCAAAGGCTATCACGCGCTGCAGGCTCAGCGTGTCAGCCACTGGTTGTGGCAGAACAACCGCAAGTCCCTGGCGCTGTATTTACAGAATCAGATCTCTCAGGCGTTTGGGGTGGATATTCATCCCGGTGCGACGATTGGGCAGGGGATTATGATTGATCACGCCACCGGTGTGGTTGTTGGCGAGACGGCGGTGATTGGTGACGACGTTTCGATGTTGCATGCCGTTACACTGGGCGGTTCTGGTTGCCAGGGCGGCGATCGTCACCCGAAAATCGGACGCGGTGTGCTGATCAGTGCCGGGGCTAAAATCCTGGGAGGCATCACTATTGGTGAAGGTGCAAAAATCGGCGCTGGCAGTGTGGTGCTGGAATCTGTGCCGCCTCATACCACGGTGGCCGGTGTGCCTGCAAAGATTGTCGGTAGGCCTCAGTGCCAGGAGCCGGCGCTGAATATGGATCATCAGCTGGGAGACTGATCTGACGTCGTTCAGTCTCTCGTCAGCTTCCCAGACCTGATGCCCGACTGAATTTACAGTTGGGCGTTTCGCAGTTGCATCCAGTTCAGGACAGACTGTCGATTTTGCATGATGCCACCCAGATGTTTCACCATATCCAGATCCGGCTGGGTTTCCTGTTGCAATTGCGCGATGCGCTTGTCCAGTGACTGGATTTCGGTGCGAAGCTGATTGACCATGTGCAGGCTGGTGGCTTCCTGATCCGAGAGCCCCAGGCTGCGTTGGTGAATTCTACTCTTTTTCATAAGACTTCCTGTCCTCGCTTGTCCTTCAGGCGCGTTAACTATTGTCCTGAAGGCACGTTAATAAGGGTACTCTATCAATGGGCTTGGCTTGCGGTGTGGCTTCTCGTGTCCTGATAGCTGGAGATCGTGTCCTGATAGCTGGAGAGCCAGCCAAGTACGGAGAGGCGGCTGTCGAGCATCTCTTCGTAGGTCTTCAGAATAACGGTGTTGGGCGTGGCGTGTGCCATAAGGTCGGCAATTCGAGCTTCTAAAAAGCTGATGTCCTGTGCGATCTTTTGTGAAATGGCGGTGATCTTGACGCGCTGGTCGCCAATGACCAGGGTGGTGCAGTTTGAGCTTCTCATAACTTGATTCATTCCGTGAGAGTTATGTGCAGTGGTATGTGTATCCTATACCCCTATATTATGAGTGAGTTATTTCCTTTGCGCCAGTAGTCAATCGCTGATTTGTGTGTAGGATATTGCCGACAGGCGGTGCTATGATCCGAATGTGTGTGCTGCAATGATAATTGCGCCATACTGCAAAAGTACCAAATAAAACCAACCTTCTTAGGCCGAAACTCTTAAAACCTATGACTCAGACTGATCAGCCTCTTTTTGATGTGATTTTTCGCGGTGATATTGCTCCGGGACACCAGCTGCCAGAGGTGAAAGCAAAAATGGCCAAGCTGTTCAAAGCGGATCTGGCCAAGATCGATGCCCTGTTTGTGGGCGGGGCAGTACCGTTAAAGAAAAATCTGGACCGCGCGACGGCGGAAAAGTATCAGGCGGTATTGAAGAGCGCGGGCGCCGACGTACAGCTGGCGGAAGCGGGTAAGGTTGGTCAGAACAAAACCGCTAAGAAAAAGGCAGTCCCTCAGAAAAAAGTCGTCCAGGGAGAAATTGCGCCGGAGGCACCTCGGGCTGTTTCTGCTGAACAACCGATGACTATGGCTCAACGGTTGGCGGCTCAGGAAGCCGAGCGGGAAAAACAGGAAGCTGAGCGGGAAAAACAAGCCGCGACTGCGCCGGAGTCTGACAGTACTCAGCGAGAAACTGAAACTGAAGCTGGAGAGAGTAAAGGTACTGCCCAGAAAGATACCTCCGGATTCAGCCTGGCTCCAGTGGGGGCCGAATTGCTCGAAGGGGTTGAAAAAGAGGCGTTGCCCGATGTCGTGGTGGATATCAGTCAGATTACCCTGCGTCCACAGGAAGGGGATTTGGTCGACGACAGCGAGCGCTTTGTGGTTGAGCCGGTCGATGTACGGGTGGAAGATTATGGATTGAGCGAATTGGGTGACGATTTGCTCAATGACGATGAAAGGCAGAGCTTGCCTCTGGTGGAAGTGGATGTGCCGGAGGTTGATTTGTCACCGGTGGGCAGCGATCTGGGACAGCTGAAAGGTGCAGAGCCGCCACCGCCGCCGGACACCAGCGGCCTGTCGATCAAGACGGATTGATTGCAGGGACTGCTGTTGAAGACCTGGTCCAGGACAGCTTTTGAAGACCCGGTTCAGGACAAAAGCTTAAGTTAAAAGTTCAGAACAAAAAAATGCCGCTTTAAAAGCGGCATTTTTTATTTTCGCCGGTGATCTTTCTGGCAATTAGCCCTTTTGATAGTTGGCGACTGAGTCAGTAATCTCTTTGCGAGCTTCTTCAGCATTGCCCCAACCTTCGATTTTCACCCACTTGCCCGGTTCCAGGTCTTTGTAGTGCTGGAAGAAGTGAGAGATCTGGTTCAGGGTCAGCTCTGGCAGATCAGAGATGTCTTGCACGTCTTTGTACAGTGGCGTCACTTTTTCGTGTGGTACTGCGATGATTTTTGCGTCTTCACCACCGTCGTCAGTCATTTTCAGAACGCCAACCGGGCGACAGCGGATAACGGCGCCAGGCACAACGGCCAGAGGCATGACCACCATCACATCAACTGGATCGCCATCACCGCACAGGGTGTGAGGCACATAGCCGTAGTTGGCAGGGTAGTGCATGGCGGTACCCAGCATGCGGTCTACAAAGATTTCACCGGAATCCTTGTCCACTTCGTACTTGATGGGGTCGCCGTTGAGGGGGATTTCAATAATAACGTTGATGTCGTTTGGCAGGTCTTTACCGGCTGAGACTTGATCGTAGCTCATGATCTGGATTCCACTGGTGAGTAAATTTGGCCGAGATTCTACCACAATCCGGCGGCAGCTCAATTGAGTGGCGGGTGAAGCCTGTTGTTCTGTGGTGCAGTTTGGGCGAAAAGCGGGTGAGTTGTGTCTAGCAATCGCAGTAAAAATACTGCTCATCTTCCAGGCAGAACATGGTCATATGCCCGCCCCAGACGCAGCCGGAGTCCAGTGCGTAGACATTGTCGACACCGGTGTAGCCTTCCAGTGCGGCCCAGTGGCCAAAAATGATTTTATCCTTGAGGGTCTTGCGCTTGGGGTGAGTAAACCAGGGCGCATAGCCTTTGGGGGCATTGTTGAGGCCGCTTTTGGCTTGCAGCTCCAGGCGTCCCTTGCTGTCGCAAAAGCGCATCCGGGTAAAGTAGTTGGTGATGACCCGCAGGCGATCCGGCCCTGTCAGGTAGCGGCTCCAGATGGCTGGCTGGTTGCCGTACATCTTTGACAGAAAGAGGTCGAATTGATCGCTTTGCAGGACTGTTTCAACCTCTTTGGCGCGTTTCAGCGCTTTGCGCAGGCTCCACTGTGGCGGGATGCCGGCGTGAACCATGGTAAAACCGAGCTTGCTGTCGTGATGCACCAGCGGACACTGGCGCAGCCAGTCGAACAGGGTTTCGCTGTGTTTGGTGATCAGGATGTCATCCAGAGTATCGCTGTCTGAGGGCAGGCGGTGGCCGTAGGCCACGGCCAGCAGGTGCAGATCGTGGTTGCCCAGCACAGCCACCACGTTGTCCCGCATGTCGTAGAGATACTGCAGGGTTTCCAGAGACTGAGGGCCGCGGTTGATCAGGTCGCCCACCAGCCACAAGGTATCCTTGTCCGGGTTGAACTGAACCTTCTTCATCAGGCACTGCAGTGGCTCCAGACAGCCTTGCAGGTCTCCAACAGCGTAGGTTGCCATAGTTAATTCCAGTGCTCAGTGCAGGCGGTGAGGCGGAACCAGGGCGAATGCAGGGATGGCAACATCAAAGAGATCGCCACTGTCATTGCGCATCTGGTAAGAGCCCTCCATGGTGCCGGTTTCTGTTTCCAGAACCGAACCGCTGGTGTAAGTATACTCCTCGCCCGGTGCCAGTATCGGTTGTTCGCCCACGACGCCAATGCCGGCTACTTCCTGGATCTCGCTGTTGGCGTCAGTAATTTTCCAGCGGCGGCTGATCAGTTGAGCCGTTTCGTCGCCTTCATTGAGGATGGTAATGGTGTAGGCAAAGACAAATTTTTTCTGGCTGGGTTGTGATTGTTCGGGTAAATACCGTGTTTGTATTGTGATCCGAATACTGTCGCGTTCTTCCGTCATAGTACTACTTCAATTCATGGAGTTGTTTCAATCGCAACGTCATTGCAGGTGTGCTTAACCGTTTGATTGAACGTGGTGCCGTATCAAAAACGTGGTGCCGAATAAGATGTCGAACAGAGTGTTGAAGTGTCAGAACTGTAACAACGGGTGTTTTAGTTCTTATCTGCTAAATCTTTATGTCGTCTGTACGGCGAATTATGTCGTAATTATTCGCCGGTATCTAATATCTCGGCCAGCTTGTCGCTTAGGGCAACATACTCTGGCAGTGTGATATTTTCCGGCCGCACGCTGGTGTCGATGTTGAGCGATTCAATGGCGTCCACGGTCAGCAGCTGTTTGAGAGAGTTGCGCAGGGTTTTGCGGCGCTGCTGAAACGCGGTGTTCACCAGCCGGGACAGCAGCTTAACGTCTTTGGCCGGATGCGGCAGTTGTGTGTGTGGTGTCAGACGCACGATGGCTGAGTCCACTTTGGGACGCGGGTTAAAGCATTCCGGTGGCACATCGAACAGGTTTTCCACTTTGCAGAAGTATTGCACCATCACCCCAAGTCGGCCGTAGGCTTTCTGGCCGGGTTGAGCCGCCATGCGATCCACCACTTCTTTCTGCAGCATAAAGTGCATGTCTTTTACGTCTGCCTGGTAGGTCAGCAGATGAAAAATCAGCGGGGTGGAGATGTTGTAGGGCAGGTTGCCGACAATGCGCAGAGGGCCCTGACTGTCGCCGCGGGTGTCTTGCAACAGAGTGCCAAAGTCGAATTTCAGGGCATCGGTTTGATGGATGCGGAAATCCGGGTAGCGGGCAATAAATTGCGACAGCAAAATCGGGATCAGATCGCGATCGAGCTCCACCACGTTCAGGGTCGGGCAGGCCGCGAGCAGCTGCTCGGTGATGGCGCCTTTACCGGGGCCGATCTCCACCAGATTGTCTTCAGCCTTGGGGCTGATGGACTTAACGATACGACGAATGATGTTGTCGTATTCGAGAAAGTTCTGGCCGAAGCGCTTGCGGGCGCGATGTTCCGTTCCGGGTTTTGATTTGCTCATCGGTGTTATCTGTACTCAGTAAGGTGTTGCATCAGCGTTGTGACGCGATGGCCATGGCGCGGGCGTATTCCAGCGCGGTGAGCAGGCTGCCCAGATCGGCTTTCCCCTGTCCGGCGATATCCAGTGCAGTGCCGTGATCCACGGAGGTGCGAATGATTGGGAGTCCCAGGGTGATGTTCACCGCCTGTCCAAAGCCTTTGAATTTTAACACCGGCAAGCCCTGATCGTGGTACATGGCCAGCACTGCGTCGGCATTATCCAGTACCTTGGGAGTGAACAGGGTGTCGGCGGGCAGAGGGCCGATCAGCTGCATGCCCTGCTGGCGCAGTTGTTCCAGTGTCGGTTCTATAACGTCTATCTCTTCTCGTCCCATGTGGCCGCCTTCCCCAGCGTGAGGATTGAGGCCGCACACCAGAATTTTAGGCTGAGGAATACCAAAGTGGTGCTGCAGATCGTGATGCAGAATCCGAATCACCCGAGACAGACCCTCCGGCGTGATGGCGGCCGGCACATCTTTCAAGGGCAGGTGCGTGGTGGCCAGAGCGACTCTGAGGCCTTCGGTGGCCAGCATCATCACGACCTTGTCGGTGTGGGTGCGCTCCGCCAGAAACTCGGTGTGGCCACTGAACGCAATGCCGGCGTCATTGATGACGCCTTTGTGCACGGGGGCGGTTATGTAGGCGTCGAACGTCCCGTCCTGGCAGCCGTCAATGGCGATTCGAAGGCTGTCGAGTACGTAGGGTGCGTTAGCGGTGTTGAGCTGTCCGGCCTGACAGGGCTCGGCCAGTGCCAGTGGCCTGACGCAGAGTTCACCCTTGGCCAGTGGTTCAGGCTTTTTGTCGGCATCAAATGGACGCAGTGTCAGCGGTAAACCCAGCTGTGCGGCGCGGTCATGCAGCAACTGCGGATCGGCGATTACCACCACTTCGTCGTCTGAGCCCTGTTGGGCCAGCGCGATGGTGAGGTCAGGGCCGATACCGGCAGGTTCTCCGGGGGTGAGGGCTAGGCGCAATGTCATAGTCGAGCCTGAAGGTGTGTGGCGAGAGTGGATTTCCCGCCGGTGAAAAGTGGCAGTCTAATAATCAAAGCCTGGCGTGTGAGGAGGCTACACGCCAGGCTTCTGGTCAGCTGTCTTCAGCCGATCAGTGGTTTTTAACCGACCAGTGGTTTTGAACCGATTAGCTGTTTTTAACCAATTAGTTGTCTTCAGACGCTTCGCTGTCTGAGTCTGGCTGACCTTTGATTTCCACGTAGGCTTTGTCGCGAATTTCCCGCAGCCAGTTGATGCGCTCTTCTTCAAAACGCTGTTTGCGCAGCAGTTGCTGGGCCTGGTTCATACGAACGGTTTCGCTCATGTCCTGTTGACGACGTTCTTCCACCTGCAGAATGTGCCAGCCGAACTGGCTGCGGAAAGGCTCGCTGATATCGCCAATGGCGGTGTTGTCGATGGTGCGCTCAAACTCGGGCACAAATTTGCCCGGCAGGGACCAGCCCAGATCGCCGCCACTGAGCATAGAGCCTACGTCTTCTGAATGTTGACGAGCCATCTCGCCGAAATCGGCGCCGTCCAGAATCTGCTGGCGAATATCAGCCAGTTGCTGTCTGGCCTGCTCGTCAGTGAGGATCGCGGAAGGCTTGATCAGGATGTGACGAACCTTGGACTGCTCAATCACCTGTTCTTTGGGGCCGCGTTTGTCGTACAGCTTCAGGATGTGAAAGCCTGCGCCGCTGCGCAGTGGTTCGGTCACGTCGCCGACGGGCAGGTCGACAATGTTATCTGCGAACAGGTCGGGCAGTTGCGCCGATTTTCTCCAGCCCAGATCGCCACCCTTCAGAGCGTTTTGCCCCTGAGATTGAGCCACCGCCAGTTGACGGAAATCGGCGCCGTTTTTCAGCTGTTGGTAGAGGGCGTCAGCCTGATCTTGTGCTTGTTTGAGAGCGGCATTGTCGGCGGTCGAGGAGACACCGATCATAATGTGCCCCAGGTTGTAGTCCGGTGATGACCAGAAGCGCCCTTGTTTCGACTTGAGGAAGTTTTTCACTTCCTGCTCAGAAACCTGGATGCGACGGTTCACGCTGCCGCGCTGCACTTGCTCGATGATCATGTCGCGGCGAATTTGGTCGCGCAAATCGTTGACGCTGATGCCGTCCTGAGCCAGCTTTTGTTCAAATTCCGCTTGGCTGAGGTTGTTGGCTTGACGCATGCGGTTGATGGTGTCGTCGATCTGCCTGTCACTGATCTCGACGCCGGCACGTCGACCCATTTGCAGCTCAAGGGATTCGGTGATCAGTTGTTCGAGAATCTGCCCGCGCAGGACGTCCAGCGGCGGCAGTTGTGTGTTATTGGCGCGCAGCTGAGAGACCACCATGCGCATACGCTGATTCAGCTCGCTGGCCATGACCACGTCGTCGTCGACAACGGCGACCACCTCGTCCAGCGGTACTGTTTGGGCGAAGCCCAGGTTGCTGCAGGTCAGGGCGGCGCCCAGAGCCAGCAGCTTAAGGCCGGTTTTGGCGTGGTTTAAAATCCCGGTTTTCAATGTAGGTAATGTCATAGTCACTTTTATCTGAAGTTTTGTTCGCGTTCTTCGTAGCCGTAAATGCCATCGTTGAGAATACCGCTGACTTTACTGCCTATACTGCCCAGACCCTTGAGCTGGAATTCCAGGAAAATACCCTGATCTTCTTCCATGTCCAGGTTTTGAACGTCGTTATAGAGTTCGTTATCGATCCAGCGGCGGGCAATCAGACGCACGCGATAACAGCAATCGTTATATTCGACGCCGAATAGCGATTCGAGTTCACGACTGTTGGTGAAATCGTAGTTGTGACGACCCACGGCGCTCCAGTTGCCAAATAGCGGCCAGGAGAACGACACGTCGCCCTGCTCAATGGTGCGCTGGATTTCGTCGGTCAGATCGCCATCGCCATCCAGGTCGTTTGGATCGCTGGTCAATGGGTCTTGGCGAGTATAGCGATAGCTCAGGTTGAGCAGGCGGTAGTCATCGTCCTGATAGCGGACGCTGGCGCTGCCGCGACTGACCTTGTCGTTTGCTTTGGCATCCCAGGCGACATCAGAGCGCAGGCGCCAGTAGTCACCCAGTTGGGCGGTGAGTTGGGCGGCAAATTCCGAATCGGAGCGCTGGTTTTCCTCGTCGTCCAGAGAATCTTCCAGTGTGTCGGTAATGGTGATGCCGCGGTCTTCGTAGTAGAAAATCTGACCCAGACTGGCGCTGAAGCGCTCGATGCCGCTTTCCGGATCGATAAAGCGCGAGGTCAGGCCGACAGACAGGCGGTTGTCATCGTCGATGCGGTCGCCGCCGGAGAAGCGCGAATCGCGGAACAACTGGTTGTAGCTGAAGGTCAGCTCGTCGGTGTCGAAATCCACATCTCGGTTGCCCGAAATATTGATCAGGTCGTCCTGATTTTCCTGTTCGCTGTAGAAGTAGAACAGGCGAGGTTCAAAGGTTTGTAAGTAGCGATTGCCCATGAGGGAGCCTTCGCGCTCGAAGAACAGGCCGGTATCCAGGCTGAACTGGGGCGCCGCGAAGTTAGGGGCGTCGTCGGCATCGGCGTTCAGGTATTCGTCATCCAGCTGATAACCCAGAGCCTTGACCGCGGCGCCGGGTTTAAAGAAGCCCCAGAGCCAGTTTTTGTCCCAGGTCAGGCTGTAATCCAAGCGTGCCCGCTGTCCGGTAATGACTGCGCGATCGTCTTTTTCCGGATGGTCGAAATAGACGTATTCGTTATCCAGTTCCACAACCCAGTCACCGCCCAGACGGTAGTTGCCATCGACGCTGATGCGGGGCAATTGTTTGTACTGCTTGGCCACGGTGTCGGACAGGGTTTCAAACTCTTCGGCGCGCACTTCGTAGAGCCAGTGGTCGCTGCGGTAACCCAGAGTGCCCAGTTTGCGCAGGTGGGTAGCGCTGTTGACCTGCAGGCTGGCGTTATCCATGTCGCGGAAGTAATCGACGTCGCTGACGGTGGTGTAGTCAATGCGCGAATACCAGCGGGCGCTCATGCCGCCCACCTGATCAAGATTGAATAACCAGCGGTCTTCGCCGCGGTATGGGAAGGCTTGATCTTCAGTGAGAATGCCGTCGTCGATCAGATCCTGACGATCCGGATCATCGCCGCCTTCGTCGTCGGCCAAATAAGCACCGCTGACCGTGGTTTTAAAGCTTTCCGACAGGTGACGGAACTCCGCCTCCAGCATCTCGCCGCGATCGCTGATGTAGCGCGGAGTGAGCGTCATGTCGTAATTGGGTGCCAGGTTGAAATAGTAGGGCACAGCAATATCAAAGCCGCCGCTGTCGGAGGAACTGATGGATGGAAACAGAAAACCGGATTGGCGATCGGGGCCCGCCGGGAAGCGGATGTAAGGGGTGTAAAACACCGGTACGCCCTTGATGTTCAGACGCACATGCTTGCCGACGCCCTGTTGGGTGTTCGGGTCGATGGTGATCTCGCTGCCTTTCAGGTACCAGGTGTTGCTGTCTGGTTCGCAGCGGGTGAAGGTGCCGCTGTCCAGTGTCACGACCTTGTCTTTGGCGATGGAAATGGCATCGGAGTCGCCGCGCGCCTGGGCTTCGTGTATCAGATAGCTGGCGTTTGCGACCTTGGCTTCATTGGTGTCGAGGTCCATGTCAGCACGGGAGCCGGTGACCAGCAAGCCGGGCTCGCGGATTCGGACATTGCCTTCCAGTTCGGCCGTGTTGTCGGCCTGGTTCAGAGTCGCCTTGTCGGATTGGATTTGACGATAGCCCTGAGTCAGGTTGACGTCACCGGTGAGAACTGCGGTGGTTTCCTGCAGCCATTCGGAACTGTCGGCGGTGGCGCGCAAGGGGGCTTTTTCAGGATCGAGATTGGCATCTTCATCGGTGCGCACTGGCTCGATGTAGCTACCACAGCAGCCGGCTGCCATGGCTTCCCGTTGTTCTTCGGTCATCTGTTCTTCATCGACCCAGTCCACCTGGCCGGCAGGCAGATAGCGTGGTTTGCTGGCAGCCACGGCGGCAGTTGTGGCTGCGGCAACGGTGGCGGATCGAGTGGCGTGCACCGGACGCTTGTAAGCAGGCCCTGGAGCAGCTTGCTCCCGGCACACCCAACCCTGACCGCTGCTATCTGCACCGCAGTGCCATTCGAAGTGGTTCTCGGCAGCGTGAAGCGGAGTGATCGGTTGGCTGGCAAGAACCCCCAAAGCCAGTAACCAGGGAGACTGTGATGGTGTCAGGGCGCGCTGTATGTGCTGCCGTAACAGCGATTTCCGTAAGGCCATTATTGGGACAATCCTGTGTGTCTAAGTGCTTTTAATTTGTTTTTAGCGTTCTTTTGGGAAAAATAAGAGGCCGATTCTACTTGGGATGCACTCATTAGGCTACTGCCCTGACGATTTCACCAAATGGGAGAAAAGGCTTAACAAAGGTGGTTGGGGTTCGGGTAGAATCGAAAAAAATAGATTCCGTGAGGGGTTTGAGTGGTCAATATGGAAGAAGAGAAACTGGAACAAGGGATTTTGACGTGGAGCATGGAGCAGTTGGCGGGCAAGTCCTGGTCGCTGCCAGCGGCTCCGAAGTTGCAACCGCTAAGTGGCGATGCCGGATTTCGCCGCTATTACCGGCTTAACAGTGAGCCTTCCCTGTTGGCCGTTTTTGCCCCCGTTGAGCACGAGGACAGTAAGTCGTTTGTGGCCATTGCCCGCTATCTGCGCGATCAGGGCGTGCACACGCCGAATGTGGTGGCGGTAGACTTTGAACGCGGCTATCTGCTGGTGGAAGATTTTGGTGATCGCTTGTTCAGTGACCAGGTGCAGTTGGACGACAGTTGCGCCAATGAGCTTTACAGCGAAGCGATGATGACCCTGTTGCGTTTGCAACAATGCCCGGTCATGACCATTCCCGCGGCCGATGGCGAGTCCATGTTGACCCTGCCGCAGTACAACCAGTCACGTCTTAGAGAAGAAATGTCACTGTTTGATGAGTGGTTCCTGCCCCAGTTGTTGGGTTATTCGATCAGTGACGATGAACGGAATTTGCTGGACGCGGTCTATCTTCAGCTGGAAGGTGCTGCCTTGCAGCAGCCTCAGGTGTGGGTTCACCGGGATTACCACAGCCGCAACCTCATCTATCGCGACGGCCAGCCGCCGGGTGTGATTGATTTTCAGGACGCGGTACGCGGTCCAATCACCTACGATCTGGTGTCCCTGTTGCGCGATTGTTATCTGCGCTGGCCACCGGCTCAGGTTCGTCAGTGGGCGCTCGCATACGGCGATATGGCGGTAGAGTGCGGCTTGATGGCGCCAGTGACCCAGAAAGGCTTCATGCGCTGGTTTGACTGGATGGGGTTGCAGCGTCATCTGAAAGTGTTGGGGATCTTTTCGCGTCTGTCTCTTCGGGATGGTAAAACCGGTTATCTGGAAGATATCCCTCTGGTGATCCGCTACACCCTGGAAGTGGCGAGCGCCTATCCTGAGTTTGCGGATTTCACTTACTGGTTCCGGGAGAAAATTTTGCCGCTGTGTGAACAGCAGAACTGGTATGAGGACTTTCAGATTGCAGGCGATGGCAGAAATACCGCGCAAACCGAGTTGGACGCCAGTCAGCTGAGCTGATTCTACTCGGACTCTAGTACGCAATTCGGGCAGATCGAGACGCTGGCCAATTAGCAGCAATGGAATAAAAGGTCGGGAATGACCGATCAAGCAGTAGGATAGGGTGTTATGAAGGCAATGATTCTCGCGGCGGGTTTGGGTAAACGCATGCGGCCACTGACCGATACCACGCCCAAGCCTCTACTTCCCGTGGGCGGGAAACCTCTGATTATGTACCACATCGAGCGGCTCAAAGCGCTGGGCGTGCGGGAATTCGTGATTAATATTGCCTACCTGGGGGAGCAGATCGAAGCGGCTTTGGGCGATGGTCATGCCCTGGGTGTGTCGATTCAGTATTCTGAGGAGCATGAGCCTCTGGAAACCGGCGGTGCGCTTCTGCAGGCTTTGCCGCTGTTAGGCGATGAGCCTTTCCTGTTGGTTAACGGTGATGTCTGGACCGATTATCCCTTTGAGCGTCTGTTCGACGTCCATCTTGCGGAAGATTGCCTGGGACACCTGGTTTTGGTGCCCAACCCCCGCCATAACCGCCGTGGAGATTTCGCCCTGCACGACAGCATGTTGCTGCACAATACTGAGGTGGATGAAGGGTTTACCTACAGTGGCATCAGCCTGTTGCGGCCGGAGTTGATCGGTGCCTATTCCGAGCGCCGGCAGATATTTCCTCTGCGTGAGGCTCTGGCTGAAGGTATTGCTGCCAATCGTCTCAGCGGTGAAGTGTATGACGGTGAGTGGTGGGATATCGGCACGCCTGAGCGCCTGCAGGCCTTGGACGAGAGACTGACCAGCCAGTAACCTGCACTGACACTTGCTCCTGCCGGTATTTGCCGGTGGGCGTCGCGGAAAACTTTCAGTACAATGCGCGCTCTTTATCGCGCCTCTCTCTGTGCCAACTGTGCCAACTCAGCCAGATGTGCCAATTTGCCCGTCGAGCGGGTGTCCTTTTGCCGGGAGTCGTCGATACTTACCGTCTGAATCTTTCAATCTTTAGTGGCAGGTACCCCATGCAGCAGGAATTTAAAATAGCGCCCTCGATATTAGCGGCGGATTTCGCCCGTTTAGGTGAAGAAGTTGAGGCGGTGCTGGCCGCGGGTGCCGATATTGTCCACTTCGATGTGATGGACAATCACTATGTGCCGAACCTGACCATTGGGCCGATGGTGTGTAAAGCCCTGCGCAAGCACGGTATTACCGCCCCCATCGATGTCCATCTGATGGTCGAGCCGGTGGACGATATGATTGGCCAGTTTGCCGATGCCGGTGCCAGTATCATTACCTTCCACCCGGAAGCTTCCCGTCACGTGGATCGCTCCATTCAGCTGATTAAGCAGGCTGGCTGTGAAGCCGGACTGGTGCTCAACCCTGCCACCCCACTGGAAACCGTCAAGCATGTACTGCCGCAGCTGGATATGCTGTTGCTGATGTCTGTAAACCCCGGTTTTGGCGGTCAGAAGTTTATTCCTTACACGCTGGACAAATTGCGTGAAGCTCGTGCGGCCATTGATGCACTGGGCCTTCCTATTCGTCTGGAAATTGATGGTGGCGTCACCGCTGACAATATCCGCGAAATTGCCGCTGCCGGTGCCGACACTTTTGTGGCGGGTTCCGCCATCTTTGGCAAAGACGACTATGCGGCGGCGGTTGCAGCCATGCGAGCTGAGCTGGCGAAAGCGTTGTAAGCCGGTATGACCACAAGCCGTTTCCCCGATTGCTTCGGCGGTCGCCTGCCCGAACTGGTGATGTTCGATCTGGATGGCACGCTGGTGGACAGTGTGCCGGATCTCACCGCTGCCGTAGATGCCATGCTGACCGAGCAGCACTGCCCTGTTGCCGGCGAAGAAAAAGTCCGTCTGTGGGTGGGCAACGGTGCGTCGATTCTGGTTCGCCGCGCGCTGGCGGATACCGATGGTATTGAAGAGTCAGCCGTCGCCGACGCCCTCCATAAAGCCTCTCTCAAACGTTTCATGCATCACTACGGTCGCCTGAGCGGGCATTATTCCAAACTCTACCCGGGTGTTAAGTGCGCCCTGCAACAGCTGGCCGATGCCGGCGTGCCCATGGCGCTGGTCACCAACAAACCCAGCCAATTTGTGCCTCATTTGCTGACTGATCTGGGGATTGATGGCTACTTTGATGATTGGCTGGGTGGTGATTCCCTGCCGCAGAAAAAGCCCGACCCCGCGCCTTTGCTCCACCTGCTCAAAAAACTGAAGGCCAATCCGGCTCGCTCGCTGATGGTGGGAGACTCCCGCAGTGATATGCAGGCCGGCAAAGCGGCAGGCGTGCCCACTCTGGGTGTCACTTACGGTTATAACCATGGCAAATCCATTGCCGAAGAGACTCCGGACTGGGCCACCGATAATCTGGCGGATTTCTTTTCGTCGGCCGTGAAGACCTCTGGCGTCGAAGTGTAGTGGGAAGTGGTGTTTGAGGAGTCGGTCGCCGAGCCTGTACAGGACGCGGGTCAAGGGCTAAACTAGCGCCTGATTTTTATTCGACTTTTAAGATAACCTGCGGTGAGGCTCTGGTCTTCCATCAAGAGCCCCGCAGACAGCGCAGACTTAGGTGTTTTCGTGAACAAACCATCCTCAGTTACCTTATCAAACCTCCGCTGGGGACGATGGCGTCCGTAGTTCATAGATAGCTCAGGTGTTTTCACATCCGAGCTGCTGCCGATTGGCTACTATTGATGACTCAGCTCCAGATCACTCAATACAGGGCCAACGTCTGAAAAACAGACCCAATTTGTGACCGATTACCCGTAAGGACTGACCATGTCTCCCGAGCAATTCCGTGAGTTGGCCAAGCAAGGCTACAACTTTATTCCGCTGGTACGCGAAGTACTGGCCGATCTCGAAACCCCGTTATCCACGTATCTGAAACTGGCCGATGGTGCCTATTCCTACCTGCTGGAATCCGTGCAGGGCGGCGAAAAGTGGGGGCGTTATTCTATTATCGGGCTTCCTGCCCGCACCGTGCTGCGAGTGGATGGCCATACAGCGACCATTTTGGTGGACGGTGTCGAGACCGAACGCCACGAATGTGAAGACCCGCTAGCCTTTGTGGAGGAATTTAAAGGCCGCTATCAAATACCGGATATCCCCAATCTGCCCCGCTTTAATGGCGGTTTGGTCGGCTATTTTGGCTACGACTGTGTGCGTTATGTGGAGCCGCGTCTGGCCAAAACCGTCAATCCGGACGTGCTGGGCACCCCTGATATCCTGCTGATGGTGTCCGAAGAGGTGGTGGTGTTCGACAATCTGGCAGGCAAGCTCCACGCGGTGGTTCTGGCCGATCCTGCGCAAAGCGATGCACTGAATAGCGCCAATACCCGTTTGGATAGTTTGCTGGAGCAACTGCGTCAGCCGCTGTCGCCACGCAAGCTGCTGGATCTGACCGCCCCCGTGGAAATGGATCTGGACTACCGAGCGAGTTTTACTCGCGAAGATTACGAAGCCGCTGTGGATTCGGTGAAGGAGTACATCCTCGCCGGCGACTGCATGCAGGTGGTGCCGTCTCAGCGCATGAGCGTCGATTTCAAAGCGGAGCCCATCGATTTGTACCGCGCGCTGCGCAGTCAGAACCCGACCCCCTATATGTACATGTTCAATTTCGGCGATTTCCACGTGGTGGGCAGTTCGCCGGAAGTGCTGGTGCGTCTGGAAGAGGGCGAAGTCACTGTGCGACCGATTGCTGGCACCCGTCCGCGTGGCGCCACCGAGGAAGAAGATCTGGCGCTGGAAAAAGACCTGCTGTCCGACGCCAAAGAGATTGCGGAGCATCTGATGCTGATCGATCTGGGTCGCAACGATGTGGGCCGTGTAGCTGAAATCGGCAAGGTGCAGGTGACCGAAGAGATGGTTATCGAGCGCTACTCCAACGTGATGCACATTGTGTCCAATGTACAGGGGCATCTAAAGCCCGAGCTGAATGCCATGGACGCTCTGCGCGCGATCCTGCCTGCGGGTACTTTGTCCGGCGCCCCCAAGATTCGCGCTATGGAAATTATCGACGAGCTGGAGCCCGTGAAGCGCGGCGTCTACGGCGGAGCCGTGGGTTACTGGGCGTGGAACGGCAATATGGATACCGCCATTGCCATCCGCACCGCCGTGATTAAAGACGGCGAACTGCATGTACAGGCCGGTGGTGGCATTGTGGCCGACTCCGTTCCCGCGCTTGAGTGGGAAGAGACCATCAATAAACGCCGCGCCATGTTCAGAGCTGTTGCTCTGGCTGAACAGTCTGCCCAGTAAAGGAAACGCCGACATGATTTTAATGATTGATAACTACGATTCCTTTACCTACAACGTGGTGCAGTACCTTGGCGAACTGAACGCTGATGTGAAAGTGGTGCGCAATGACGAACTGACCATCGCCGACATTGAGGCCATGGCACCGGAGAAGATCGTGGTCTCCCCCGGTCCCTGCACGCCCAACGAAGCCGGTATTTCTGTTGCTGCCATCGAGACCTTTGCCGGCCGTATTCCGCTGTTGGGCATCTGTCTGGGTCATCAGAGTATCGGTCAGGCTTTTGGTGGCAAGGTGGTACGGGCTCGCGAAGTGATGCATGGCAAGACCTCGCCCATTTATCACGCCGACAAAGGTGTGTTCCGCGGTCTGGCCAATCCCTATCGTGCGACCCGTTACCATTCGCTGGTGATTGAAAAAGAAAGTCTGCCAGACTGTCTGGAAATCACCGCCTGGACACAGACCGAAGACGGCGAAATCGACGAGATTATGGGCGTGCGCCACAAGACGCTGGACGTGGAAGGTGTGCAGTTTCATCCGGAATCCATTCTGACTGAGCACGGCCACGATTTGCTGCGCAACTTTTTAGAGGGTTAAGACGATATGGACATTAAAGAAGCTCTCGGCAAAATCATTGAGCGTCAGGATCTGACTCAGGAAGAAATGACTCAGGTTATGCGTCAGGTAATGACCGGCGAAGCCACCGATGCACAAATCGGGGCGTTGCTGGTGGCATTGCGGATGAAAAGCGAAAGCATTGATGAAATCACCGGTGCGGCCATCGTCATGCGCGAATTGGCCACCAAGGTAGACCTCGGCTGTGATCATCTGATTGATCTGGTGGGAACCGGTGGCGATGGCGCCAACTTGTTTAACGTTTCCACGGCCTCGACGTTTGTGGCTGCGGCTGCCGGCGCAAAAGTGGCCAAGCACGGCAATCGTTCGGTTTCCAGCTCCACCGGCAGTGCTGATGTGTTGGAGGCCGCGGGCGTGCAGTTGGATATTTCTCCGGAGCAGGTGGCCAGCTGTGTGAATGCGCTGGGTGTCGGTTTTATGTTTGCCCCCTCCCATCACAGTGCCATGAAGCACGCCATTGGGCCGCGCAAGGAGATTGGTCAGCGCACACTGTTTAACATTCTCGGACCACTGACCAATCCCGCTGGCGTGAAGCGTCAAGTGATCGGTGTCTTTAACGGTGCACTCTGCAAGCCTCTGGCGGAAGTGATGGGGCGTTTGGGCAGTGAGCACGTGCTGGTGGTTCATGCTGACGATGGTCTGGACGAAATCAGTCTGGCGACCTCCACCACGGTGGCCGAACTGAAAGATGGCAAGGTCGAGGAGTATCGCATCCAGCCGGAAGATTTTGACATCGAATCACAATCGCTGGTTGGTTTGACGGTAGAGAGTGCCGATGAGTCCCTGGCTTTGATTCAGGATGCATTGGGTAAGCGCAGTGATAACCGGGCTCAAAAAGCTGCGGCGATCATCGCGCTGAATGCCGGTGCGGCCATCTACGTCAGCGGTATTGCCGACACTTTGAAAGAAGGCGTCAGTATGGCCGAAGACGCTATTGGCAGTGGTCTGGCGAAAGAGAAAATGAGCGAGCTGGCGGCGTTTACCCGCTATCAGAAAGACAACGCGTAACCTATCTGGGTAGACGCTTTTTAAGACAGCCAAAAGAAAGAAGAGGCCGGCACGACAGTGTTCGGTAGAGTGTATGAGCAAGATTCCAACGGTATTAGAAAAAATCATCGTGCGTAAGCGCGAGGAAATCCTTGAGCGCCAGCAGAATCGCTCTCTCGAAGAGTTAAAGCAACTCGCTGCTGTGCAGCCGCCGGCTCGAGGTTTTGTGCGCTCCATCGAAAACAAAATCAACGCCGGCCAGGCTGCAGTGATTGCCGAGATCAAGAAGGCATCACCCAGCAAAGGCGTTATCCGTGAGGATTTCTACCCAGCCGAGATCGCCATCAGTTACGAAAAAGGCGGTGCGGCTTGTTTGTCTGTACTGACGGATGTGGATTTCTTTCAGGGGGCCGATTGCTATTTGCAGGAGGCTCGCAGCGCGTCGTCGCTGCCGGTAATCCGCAAGGATTTTATCGTCGATGAGTATCAGGTGTATGAAGCCCGCGCCATTGGTGCCGACTGCATCTTGCTGATTGTGGCGGTGTTGGAATTTGAGCAGATGGAACGCTTGAACACGCTGGCGCACGAATTGAGCATGGATGTGCTGGTGGAAGTGCACAACGCTGAAGAACTGGAGTTGGCTCTGAAGCTGCCGAACAAACTGATCGGTATCAATAACCGTAACCTGCACACCTTTGAGGTGTCTCTGGATCACACCTTTGCCCTGTTGGGCCGTATCGGTGAAGACCGTATCGTGGTGACCGAGTCCGGCATTCTGACCATCGACGATGTGATGGCCATGCGCGGTCACAACGTCAATGCCTTCCTGGTGGGTGAAACCTTTATGCGTTCTGACGATCCGGGTGTGAAGTTGCTGGAGATGTTTAACTGATCCGACGGTTATTAACTCACTGCTTCGCGTATTCCAATTTGGACACGCAATAAAAAAGCCGGCAATCGCCGGCTTTTTTATGCTTGGTAGGTATGGAGTCTGGGTCGGTATGGAGACCAGGTTGAGATGAATAGCGTCAGCGAGTGCCAAACACCACCATGGTTTTACCTTTCACCGAGACCAGTCCCTGATCTTCCAGAGTCTTCAGTACCCGACCAACCATCTCGCGGGAGCAGCCGACAATGCGGCCGATCTCCTGACGGGTAATCTTGATCTGCATGCCATCCGGATGGGTCATAGCATCAGGCTCTTTACACAGATCCAGCAGTGTACGAGCAACGCGACCGGTGACATCCAAAAATGCCAGATCCCCAACCTTGCGGGTGGTGTTGCGCAGGCGGCGAGCCATTTGGGTACCCAGGGCAAACAGAAATTCCGGGTGCTTGGCACCTAATTCCTGAAACTTGCCATAACTGATCTCGGCAACCTCACATTCGGTTTTGGCGCGGACCCAGGCGCTGCGAGAGTCCTGCTCATCGAAGAGGCCCATTTCACCAAAGAAGTCGCCATCGTTCAGATAGGCAACGATCATCTCCCGGCCTTCATCGTCCTCAATAATGACGGTGACAGAGCCCTTGATAATGTAATAGAGGGAGTCGCTTTTATCGCCCGCGTAAATCAGTGTGCTTTTGGCGGGGTAGCGACGGCGATGGCAATGGCTTAGAAATTCGTCCACATTATCGATGTGGGGAGTTAATGAAACAGCAACCAATTCAATGTCCTCGTTAGTCTTGCAGAAGAGAGGGACGGTTCCATTGGTGAATCCGTTGCCGGAAAATTGCCGGATCTGGATCTCCTTTGGCACCTATATAGTCACCTATATATGTCTATGTACGCCACTGTGGCGTTCTACTTTCCGGTAGCACGCAATTCATCAGTGGTGTGACGCCTGATTTCAGGTCTCTCTACTTAGTGTAAGGCTGATTATGTCCATAATCGTCAACTCTGGCCAGTGGTGTCTACGTCTCTTCACCGTCTTTGTGAACGGGTTATCTTATAGATCACACAGAAAACGGTGGCGGCAATATGTTGAAATACGCGATCTGCGGCAGAGGTGAACCAAGAGTACCGGTTAAACCGATACGGTACGAGCCAGGCCGAAGCCTTGAAGCGCCAGTTGTGTCGATGGGTCTCCACGGCAAGCCTCGATTATAGACGTTTCAGACGCTTTTGCCCTTCATAGGACTTCGACCGGGTGCGGTTAGTTCCTTGCTCGTGATTATTCATCTTTTATCTCCTTTCGAATTTCTTCTGGATGTCTGTGAAGCCGCACCAGATGGGGAGTTTGTGGTACTCTTGCGACCCGGATTCTGGCGTGCAGTACATATACGACCAGTTTAGACGTAATGTAGTGATTCAAGCTGATGAGCGACCCCAGGGGTCGAGTTGAGAGGATAAATTCATGAAGGCAACGGTAAAGTGGGTAGATGGCGCAATGTTCCTGGGTGAGTCGGGCAGTGGCCACTCGGTTGTCATGGATGGTCCCGAAGACCACGGCGGCCGCAATATGGGCGTGCGTCCCATGGAGATGTTGCTGTTGGGTATGGGTGGCTGCGCCACGTTTGATGTGATGAGCATCCTGAAGAAAACCCGTCAAAAGGTGCAGGATTGCCGTGTGGAGCTGGATGCAGAGCGTGCCGATGGCGTGCCTTCGCCCTTCACCAAAATCAAAATGAACTTCATCGTCACCGGCGTTGGTCTGAAAGAAGCCCAGGTAAAACGAGCGGTTGAGTTGTCTGCGACTAAATACTGCTCTGCCTCAATCATGATGGAAGCGGCTGGGGTTGAAGTGAGCCACGGTTATGAGATTGTAGAAGCCGAAGTTTGAACCGCTGAGAAGACCCATTCTGAATAGAGGGTCTGACTAAAGAACCTAAATAGAAAACCGTCTCAACTCTAGGTTGGGGCGGTCTTTTTATGGTCTAAGGCTGTTTGTTGATGGTTCAAGACTATTTTGAAGGTTCAAGATTGTTTGTTGATGGTTCAAGACTATTTTTTGATAGTTCAAGACTGTTGGTTATAGTTCAAGACTGTTTTATCACCACGGTCTTTGCCAGCTTATCGTGAAATCCCTGTTTGCGACGATCAAATCCCACCCAAATAATCCCCAGCATCAGCGGTATGATGGATACGTAATACCCCAGATAGCGTCCTATCATTTGTCCGGTTGAGGCCTTGCCGAGGGTGTTGGCGTCGACAATTTTCAGTTTGAAGATCATCTTGCCCGGTGTGGCGGATTTGTAAACCCAGAACAGGGTGACGGCAACGGCGGGAAAGATATAGTTGAGTACCAGATCCCAGTTGCCTTTGAGGTAGGTTCCGCTGTCCCAGTAGGCGGTGCCGTAAATCAGCGTCAGCAGTGGGGCAATGATGGCGATGAACAAAAGTGTATCGATAAGGGAGGCTGCGACACGTATCCAGAAACCGGCGTAGTGAGGGGAAGTGGTGGTTGGCTGAGTGTTATCTTCCGTATGTTTTTCCATGTCACGTCCTTGAGTAATGGGTAGCCAGAGCTTAGGGAAGCCCCGGCAGCCGACTACACTTTATAACTGGTTTTCGTCATCGCCTTGGATAGCAGTGACATCACGCCTTTCACTGGTGCCGGAAAGCGATAACCGCCGGCGGCGAGGGCGGCGTGGCCGTGTTTAGCCTCGTCGTCCAGCATAACTTCAACTACCGCGCGGCTGCGTTCATCCTGAGCGGGTAGGTCGTGCAGGTGGCTCTGCAGGTGTTTACAGACCTGATCTTCGGTGGCCGCCACAAAACCCAGGCTGACTTTGTCGCTGACCAGTCCGGCCGTGGCGCCAATCCCAAAAGACATGCCGTACCACAGCGGATTCAGTATGGACGTATGGCTACCAAGACTTTCGATGCGCTCCTGACACCAGGCCAGATGATCCACTTCTTCCTCGGCGGCGTGTTCCATTTCTTCCCGTACGGTTGGCAGCTTGGCGGTCAGCGCCTGTCCCTGATACAGCGCCTGAGCGCAGACTTCACCGGAGTGATTGACCCGCATCAGACCCGCGGCGTGTTTGCGCTCGGCGTCGCTCATTTCCGCTTCGTTGATGGTGTTGGCGGGCGAGGGACGCTGATGGCTGACCTTGCCCGGGGCAAGCGTGCGCAAGGCTTTGTCCATTTGGCTGAGCAGTTGATCAGTCATTGATAGGTGGCGGGCGGACATGGCAGATACCTCGCGGGTGATTCCCGTCTGAACAGGGAAAAACCGTCGTGATTGTGGAAAAGACGTGGTTATTGTAATGGATAGAGTGGGAAAACGCATATTTTCGGATTTGCGGGGTTAAAGGGTAATATGGCGCATTAACGAACTTGAGAAGACGACAAGGACTGAGTTATGCAAGTGACCGTCAGTGAAGACATCGCCTGTTTGCTGAAGCAGCGGGTGCCGTTAATCGCGCTGGAAAGCAGTCAGGAAAAGTATGCCCTCGAGTTGCTGCAGCGCCAGTGTCAGCAACAGGGGCAAACCCTCTACCGCTGGACCTTGACCGAGGGGCTGGACACTCTGGGGTTTGGTCCCCGATTGCAGAAAGAAGACTCTGAACAGACCCCGGTGCAGGCTTTACAAGCGATCAAGGCGCGCAATGACAGCGGCGTGTTTGTGCTGTGTGACTTCCACAGTCATATGGAAGGGGAGGCGAAGGTGATTCGCCTGCTTAAGGATATTGCCCTCAACTTTGACGTGCTGCCCAAGCGCATTGTTTTCTTGAGTCACCGCATTGAGCTGCCGCCGGAGCTATTGCCCTTCGCGTCGCGGGCGCAGTTATCACTGCCTTCCGATGACGAAATACTCAACATCATTCGTCAGGAAGCCAAACGCTATGCCAAACAGTCCGGCCAGCAGCGGATTCGCACCGATGCGGCGGCGTTGAAGTTGTTGGTTGCCAGTTTGCGGGGTATGACCCATCAAGACGTCACCCGTCTTGCCTACCACGCCATCGCCGATGACGGGGCGATCAGTGACAGTGATTTGCCGGAGGTCAACAGCGCCAAGTTTGCCATTCTCAATCAGCAGGGGCTACTCAGCTACGAATACGACACCGAGTCGTTTGCCGATGTAGGTGGGCTGGATAACTTTAAGGGTTGGCTGCAGCAGAGGCAGAAAGTTTTTTCCGGATTGACGTCGCCGGAGGATGAGTCGCCGCTGGATCCGCCAAAGGGCGTCTTGCTGTTGGGTGTGCAGGGCGGCGGCAAGAGCCTCGCGGCCAAGGCCGTGGCGGGCTTGTGGCAGTTGCCCTTGCTACGGCTGGATATGGGTTCGCTGTACAACAAGTTTATCGGCGAGAGTGAAAAGAATCTGCGCGAGGCTTTGCAGCAGGCGGATCAGATGGCGCCCTGTGTTCTGTGGCTGGATGAACTGGAAAAAGCCATGGCTCAGGGTGGCGCCGATGATGGGTTGGGGCGGCGTTTGCTGGGGTATTTTCTGACGTGGATGGCCGAGCGCAAAAAGCCAGTGTTTTTGGTCGCCACCAGTAACGACATCCAGAAGTTGCCGGCTGAGCTGGTACGCAAGGGACGCTTTGATGAAATCTTCTTTGTGGATCTGCCGTCAGAGGAGGTTCGCGAAATCATTTTCGACATTCACCTGAAAAAACGCGGCATCGCGGCTGAAGGTTTTGATCTTGGGCGGGTGGCTGCGGTCGCCGAAGGCTTCTCCGGGGCGGAAATCGAACAGGCCGTGGTGTCGGCGCTCTATTCACTGGATGACGATCAGAGGCTGACTGAAAACGATTTGATCAAGGCGATTGTCAGTACCACACCGCTGTCGGTGGTGATGGCGGAGCAGATTACGGCCTTGCGCCACTGGGCTGAGGGCCGTGCAGTATCCGCCTAGCGTCTAAAGATATGACGTTTCGTTGAGTTGCTCATTTAGCCGGGGTGTAGGATTCGGTCGTGTCCGGATTGTCGGGCGATGAGGTTTTGTTGCGGGCTTCCTGCAGGGTCAGCTCTTCCGCCAGAGTGATTTTCAGGCTTTGCGAACTGATGGGTTTGGTCAGGACCCGTCGAATCAGCAAGTCCCGGGCCTGCTCTTCGTAGGGAAACACATTGTCCCCGCTGAGCATGATCATCACCGGTGTCGGTTTCAGTCTGGGATTGCGGTTGATCTGTCTGGCCAGCTCGAGTCCGGTGATGTCGGGCAGATCATAGTCGAGAATGATTGCGTCAAAACCGGCGCCCACCTGATTCATGGTGTTGATCATGGCCACTGCATCTTTGCCTGCGGGAACACAGGTGGTGGTCATCCCCCAGCTGTCTGCGCGTTTGGCCACCAGTTTGCGACTGGAGCTGCTGTCATCCACCACCAGTAATCGTTTCTTGTGCAGCAGCTGATCGTACTGATTCTCGTGGTGTTGCAATAGCGAATAGCGGGTTAGTTGCAGCTCGCAAGTGAAGCGGGCGTGCCCGTCCTCCAGCTCGGCAATGAGTGTGCCATCGATATGTTTTACCAGGGCTTTGGCGATTAACCAGTTGCGCTGCACGCTGCTGTAGTGTTCTGCGTCCAGTTCGAACTGATTGTCCAGGGCAATCTGTATGTCTTCGGTCTGCAGCCCGCTCTGGGTATCGGTAATCACCAGTTGCCAGCGATTGCGTTCCGTCATTGGATTGAGCTCGATGGATACTTCGCCTTGCTCGCTGTAGAACAACGCCATCTCCAGTGTGCCGGAAATGATTTGTTTTAGACGCGCCGGATCGCCTTTAATCAGGGTGGGTATGTTGGTGTCCGGGGCGTAGGTCAGACGAATCTTGCGATCTTCAGCCTTGACCCGGGTGTCTTCGAAGAGAGTTTGCAGCAGTTGAGAAAAATCAAACGGAATGGCATCAAAGTGCAGCCGGCCGATTTGCAGTGCGCGCCAGTCGTTCAGCCGGTTTAGCCATTTCAATAGCGCCTCGCTGGCCCGGCGCATGGTGCTGACCTGATCGCGTTGGGTTTTACTTAGCGACGTATCCAATAGCAACTCGGCTATGCCAACCACACCGCTCAATGGGGTGCGCAGTTCGTGATCCACCAGTTTGAGTGTGGTGTTGTACTGCTGCTTCAGTTTGAGTCTCAGGCTGCGTTCGTAGTGGGTGCGAATGCGGTGCTGCCAATGTTCGACGCTGTTCATGACCAGTGCGTAGGTGATGAGCATGCCTTCAATAATCACGGTTGCCTGAGCCAGCCAGTGAGAAACCGGGCGGCCTGTGACCATGAGTGTCAGCCACCAGGCGCTGCCGAAAGCGCACAGGGAAACAGCTTTCGCGATCAAAAGAAAAACGGCATTGGGTTCCTGTTCGCGGGTCAGTAATAGCAGGTGAACCAGGCACAGCACCGAGCTGAACAGAAAGGCGAATTTTAATGTGGCGCTGACCAGCGGGGTGGGTGTTGATACGACGCTAGTGGTTGTTGAGATGGCACTAACGACGGAGGCCAGCAATATCAGGCAGATGTTGCTGCCGATAAATAAGCGGTTCCAGCGTTGAAAGGTATCTGGGAGTGACGCAAAACGCCAGACCAGTCGACATTGAGCGATCATGGCAATAACCAGTAACACCTTGCAGTAGATTTGCAGGCTCAGCGGGTTTTGATCGCGGGTTAAAGGCGAGAAGGAAGTGTTCGATGGGTAAGTCAGTTGCCACAAACAGAGTAAGGCCACCGAAAGAGCCATGACATACACCGCCATCCACAGGTTCAGGCTTTCGCGTCGCACCCAGGCCTGTCCCAGATTGATCAACACGAGCAGTGCCGTAGCACCGAGCAAAAACGCAGTGATATAAGGTGTCGAGAAGAGACTGGACGCGACTGTAGACTCCAGCATAAAGTTGTTCGCTATTGTTGTTTTTCGTTATCGTTTTTATAAAACGTTGTTAGCTACGACACGTTCATCATACGTTGTTGTGGAGCGTCGAGATGAGTCACTGCTATGAAGCAGTGTTACGCGTCGATAGCCGATGCTAACGCGGAGGAATAGGGAAGTGAAGCGAGGAACTTAGATAAAATCTGAATATGGCGTCCGAATCACTCAATGAGAGGTGGTTCGGACGCCATGAAGGAGGCTAGATCAGGACTGCTGTTCGCGGGCGATGGCGCGGTAGGCGATGTCGTTGCGGAAGTAGACGTCTTTCCAATCGATCTTGCGAGTCAGCTCGTAGGCACGCTCTTGAGCTTCGGTGACGGTGTTCCCCAGTGCTGTGGCGCAGAGTACACGACCACCACTGGTGACAACCTTGCCGTCGTTCAGCGCGGTGCCAGCGTGGAAGACTTTTTCGCCTTCCACTTCTTCGCTGGGCAGGCCGCTGATCTCGTCGCCCTTGTCGTAGCTTGCCGGGTAGCCGCCGGCTGCCAGTACCACACCAACGGCGCAGCGCTCATCCCACTCAGTGGTTTTGCCGGCCAATTCGCCATCGATGGCGGCTTCGCACAGGTCCACCATGTCGGATTTCATGCGCAGCATGATGGGTTGTGTCTCCGGATCGCCAAAGCGACAGTTGTACTCAATCACTTTGGGAGTGCCATCGGCCATGATCATCAGGCCAGCGTACAGGAAGCCTGTGTAGTCATTGCCTTCGGCGGCCATGCCTTTCACGGTGGGGTAGATAACTTCTTCCATGGCGCGCTGATGAATCTCAGGCGTAACCACGGGAGCAGGTGAGTAAGCGCCCATGCCGCCGGTGTTCGGGCCGGTATCCTTGTCGCCTACACGTTTGTGATCCTGGCTGCTGGCCATAGGTACGACGTTTTTGCCGTCGACCATGACAATAAAGCTGGCCTCTTCACCGTCGAGGAACTCTTCAATCACCACGCGACAACCGGCATCCCCGAACGCGTTACCAGACAGCATGTCCTTCACGGCTTCTTCGGCCTGTTCCAGAGTTTCGGCGACGATGACGCCTTTACCTGCTGCCAAACCGTCGGCTTTAACGACGATCGGTGCGCCTTTCTCTTTTAAGTAGGCCAGAGCGGGTTCCACTTCAGTGAAGTTCTGGTATTCCGCAGTGGGAATTTTATGGCGAGCCAGAAAGTCTTTGGTGAAAGCTTTGGAGCCTTCCAGCTGAGCGGCGCCCTTGCTGGGACCAAAGGCACGCAGACCTTTCTCGGCGAAGAAGTCCACCACACCTTCAACCAGCGGCGCTTCCGGACCGACAATGGTCAAACCGCAGTTGTTGTCTTTGGCGAAAGCCGCCAGCTTGTCGAAATCCATCACGTCGATAGCGACGTTTTCCAGACCCGCTTCGGTAGCAGTACCGGCGTTGCCCGGAGCCACATACACGGTTTCGACATTCGGGTTCTGGGCTGCTTTCCAGGCCAGGGCGTGTTCGCGACCGCCGCTGCCAATTACTAATACATTCATTATCTTGTTCCCATCATTCTTAATGTGGCTTTAGGGGCTGAGGAGGTAGGGGAGTTGCCGTCGTGGCAAGGCGCCCCGGAGCACAGGGCGGGAGTGTACTGAAGTACACGACCAACCGAGCACCGGAGCAACGCAGCCATGGTGGTAAATACCCTGCCTAATCAGTGCCTAAAGTGGCGCATGCCAGTGAACACCATCGCCATGCCATGTTCGTCGGCAGCGGCAATCACTTCCTCGTCGCGCATGGAGCCACCGGGCTGGATCACAGCCGAAATGCCTACTTTAGCGGCATTGTCGATGCCGTCGCGGAACGGGAAGAATGCGTCGGATGCCATAACGGCACCTTTCACTTCCAGATTGGCGTGTTCGGCTTTGATGGCAGCAATACGGGCTGAGTTCACGCGGCTCATTTGGCCTGCGCCCACACCGATGGTGCGGCCGTCTTTGGCGTAGATGATGGCGTTGGACTTGACCATTTTCGCGACTTTCCAGGCAAACAGCAGCTCGTCCATCTGCTCGTCGGAAGGTTGTACCTTGGTGACGACTTTGAGCTCGTCTTTGCTGACCATGCCGTTGTCTTTTTCCTGAATTAACAGGCCGCCGTTAACGCGCTTGTAGTCGAAAGCAACCGGGCGCTCGGTGCCCCACTCGCCGCATTCCAGCAAACGGACGTTTTTCTTGGCGGAGACTGCTTCAGCGGCAGCGGAAGAAACTTTCGGTGCAATAATTACTTCGGAGAACTGCTTGTCGACGATCAGCTGTGCGGTTTCGGCGTCCAGCTCGCGGTTGAAGGCGATGATGCCGCCGAAGGCGGATTCAGGGTCAGTGGCGAATGCGAGCTCGTAAGCGGTCTTGATGTCAGTAGCCACAGCCACACCACAGGGGTTGGCGTGCTTGACGATGACGCAGGCTGGCTCGTCGAACAGCTTGACGGTTTCCAGTGCAGCGTCGGTGTCGGCCACGTTATTGAACGACAGTTCTTTGCCCTGAATCTGGCTGGCGGTGGAGACAGAAGCTTCCTGAGCGTCAGATTCTACGTAGAAAGCCGCCTGCTGATGCGGGTTCTCACCGTAGCGCATGTCCTGGGCTTTCTCGTACTGAACATTATAGGTGTTCGGGAACGGGCGCGATTCGTTGCTGGTGTTACGGGCGCCGAAGTGGTTGGCAATCATGCCGTCGTACTGAGCGGTGTGCTCAAACGCCTGCACCATCAGGTCGTAACGGGTTTCGTAGCCCAGAGCACCGTCATTGGCGTTCATTTCTTCGATAACCGTGTCGTAGCTGTGGGCGTTGACCACAATAGCCACGTCTTTGTGGTTTTTCGCGGCGGAGCGAACCATGGTCGGGCCGCCGATGTCGATGTTTTCAATCGCCGTCGGCAGGTCGCAGTTGGGGTCTGCCACAGTGGCTTTGAAAGGGTAGAGATTCACAACCACCATGTCGATGGGGGTGATGCCGTGTTCCGCCATGACTGCGTCGTCGGTGCCGCGGCGCCCCAAAATACCGCCGTGGACTTTGGGGTGCAGGGTTTTTACGCGTCCGTCCATCATTTCAGGGAAGCCGGTGTAGTCAGAGACTTCGACGGCAGGAACGCCGTTTTCCTGCAGCAGACGATAGGTGCCGCCGGTGGAGAGGATTTCCACGCCCTGAGCATTCAGGGATTGGGCAAATTCAACGATTCCGGTTTTATCGGACACGCTGATTAAAGCGCGTTGAACCTTCACTGGTTGTGATGTGGGGACGAGTTGGGTCATGGGTGGTTCCGTTTTACATGGGTTGGAGGCCGGGTGAGCGTGAAATACCGAGGAGTGGTACCTCAATTGAGCAATGTCCGGCTGGGGTCAAACAATTAAAACAAAGAAGGGTGAGCAAGCTCACCCTTCAGGGAAGTATAGCGACGAATTTACAGTAATCCGTATTGCTTCAGCTTTTTGCGCAGAGTGCCGCGGTTCAAGCCCAAAACCTGAGCGGCTTTGGTTTGGTTGTGGCGGGTGTACTTCATCACGATTTCAAGCATGGGGGCTTCGACTTCGGCCATGACCAGGTCATAGACGGCACTGACGGACTGGCCGTCGAGGTGTTTGAAGTAGTTGTCCATGGCCTGTTCGACACAATCCCGCAGAGATTGGTTTTGAGTGGCTACGGGAGCCGGCTCGTTGACAGTGCTGGTCAGTTCGATTGGCGCGTCAGCCATCAGCGCTTCAGCTGTGTTCATGCTGCTTTATCCTCTTCCGTTATCAGTTGTTCAAAGTAGTCTCGAACACTGGTGTGTTGCTCTTGAGCGTTCTCAATCTGGTTAAAGGTCTTGCGAAAAGCTTCGCTGTCTGCGTGCGTTTTCAGGTACCAGCCCACGTGCTTACGGGCGATACGAAGACCCATATAATCCCCGTAAAAGCGATGCAGCTCATTAAGGTGTCCGCACAGGATGTCCCGGATTTCGTGTACCGGTGGCGGTGGCAATTGCTCACCGGTGTTCAGGAAATGGTTAATTTCCTGAAAAATCCAGGGGCGCCCCTGCGCTGCGCGACCAATCATGACGGCGGCTGCGCCGGTATACTCCAGCACCTGCTTGGCCTTGATTGGTTCATCAATGTCACCATTGGCGAACACCGGGATGGAAACGGCATCGACAATGGCGGCGATTGTGTCGTATTCGGCATGGCCGCTGTAGCCACAGGCGCGGGTGCGCCCGTGGACTGCGAGGGCAGCAATACCGGTGTCTTCGGCCATTCTGGCAATGGTAATACCATTGCGATGGTCGCTGCTCCAGCCGGTGCGGATCTTCAATGTGACGGGCACATCGACGGCGTCGGTGACGGCTGTGAGTATGTCTTTGACCAGTGGTTCGTCCTTCAGCAGGGCGGAGCCAGCGGCCTTTTTGCAAACCTTTTTGGCGGGGCAGCCCATATAGATGTCAATAATTTGTGCGCCCCGTTCCACATTCATGCGGGCAGCTGTCGCCATCATCTCAGGATCGCCACCGGCAATCTGGACGGAACGAGGTTCAGCTTCTCCGCTGTGGTTCAGACGTGTTTGAGATTTGCGGCTGTTCCATAGACGCGAGTCAGAGGTGACCATTTCCGAGACAACCAGCCCTGCGCCCAACCGACGACAAAGCTGTCGGAATGGCTGGTCAGTTACACCGGCCATCGGCGCCAACACCACTGGGTTGTCGATGTGGTATGGACCAATTTGAAACAAGATTCACCCCAATTTGCACCTGCGGAAACTGTTGCAGTTTCACGCCTTACTGTCCCTTGTGACCGGCTTTTCAGGCGGTTTCCGTGCTCCGCCGGTCGTTTTCAAAAGGGGGAGTATCATACCTGCGAAGGGCGGGGTTTTGGAAGCACAAATTGCACAGATTGCTGAAAAAATAGGCGTTGACAGATGGGGCTAAATGTCCTTATCCGCGCCCCGGGATCTGCGAATCAGTGGCTGGGTATGGTGGCGGTGTAGTTGACCGCATCCGGGCCTGGATCTACCACTTCCAAGGAGATGTGAACCGGTTGCCCACTGGGCATGCGGGTAGCTCCGGCCAGTTCTCCGCCCAGATACTCTTTGGGGGTAAAGCGGCGGAACGCCACCTGTTTGCCCTGCAGATTGCTGAACGTGAGGGCGAAATCGGGGAACGGTTGCTCAAAATTGGCGGTATTGAGCAGAATACTGTCGATGATGAGCGTGCCTGGAGTTTCGGGATTGCTCCGTACCACCAGATTGTACGCTTTTACGCGGCGCGGATCGGACAGTGACGGCAAGCTGCAGCCGAGCATGGGGCAGATTGCGGCATACCCCTGTCGCCAGGGTTCGGTGCGGCTGTATTCGTCAAATTTAAAGTACGCCAGCTGAGTCACAATGCCCAGGCAGGCCAGCAGGCTCAAACTGCCCCACAGCAGGCGCTTGGGCCAGGGAGACTTTTCGACATGCCAGTCCATTTCCACCGGGGCGGGGGCGATACCGTGAAGCAGAAGGTCGTGTTCACTCTGTTGCGGCTCGTCCTGATAGGCCTCATCCAGTGCATAATCCGGAGGTGTGTCGTTTTGGGTTTCACGGTCGTCAGCGTTTTCGCTGTCAGCATCATCAGTTGTGTCCCGCTCACCGGTTACGCTGAACAGTGGCTCGCGGCGTGAAGAGAAGGATTCACCCAGTTCGCTGTCGAGGGTATCGTCGTCCAGGGCGTTGAAACTGCCTGTCGAGATGCGGTCATATTCACCGCTGTGATAATCCTGGGTTTTCGAGGTGTCGGTGAGTAGCGGATCAGAGGACTCTGAGTCCAGCGTGCTCTGGCCAGACAAGTCGCCGCCCAGATCATCCAGCGCCTGGTCGCCAAAGGATTTGAAAAAGTCGGATTCTGCTTCCTGTTCTGTCGCAGGCTGCTCTTCATAAGGTGCAGGGTCAGAAGGTGCAGAGTCGACATCGGATTCCATCTCATGCAGCAGTTGTTCGGCCCAGGATTCGTCGTCGGATGCCTCGGATTCCAGCGTTTTGGCTTTCTTTTGCTTGCGATCGAACAGTGAGCTCTTGGCTGAGCTGGAGCTGTCGCCACCGCGGAAATCATCACTCAGCTCTCCCAGACTGAAGCCTGTGGCGGCCTTGTCCTGATTCATGTCATCTGAAATCAGCATGTCATCTTCAAGGTCAAAGTCGTCCGTCAGGTCGTCTTCGTCGGAAGTGTCAGTGCTGTTTTCATCGTCAAACAGGGAGTGGTTGTAGTTGGCGCTGCTGATGTCGAGATCCGAGTCATCCTCATCACTGGAAAAGATGCTTTCCTTTGCGCTGGCGGGCTCTGTCTCGGAGACCGATTCCGGCTCTTCGTGGGCTACAGGTTCGTTTTCAGACTTTTCCGGTTGAGACTCAGGCTCTGACGCTGGGTTGGCGGCGGTTTCTGACGGCTCGTTTGACGGGGTGTTTTGTTCTTCCGGCAAAGGAAGAAGATGCTCTTTAGCACGAAAAATTTGCAAGCATGAGCCACAGCGTACCGCACCCTTGGCTGTTTGCAGCTGGGCGTCGGTAATGCGGAAGGAGGTGCTGCAATGAGGGCAGCATGTCACCCTGTCTGCCATGGCGTCTGTTATTCCCTGGAGCGTTTCGGTAGCGGGAGAGTTTAGTCGTTCCCGCGAGGGGGGTAAATAAGCGGTTGGCGTTAGATGTTGGATGTTTGAAGAGGCGCAAGTTTCTCTCGCTCAGAGCAGGCGCAGGTTAGCGGTCTCTTCAAACGGCAATTCCGCCCCTGATTTAGCGTTTGGTGGCGGTCAGACAGACCCATTCCTCCTGCTGACGAATCGGATCAAAATCGAACCAGTCGCGGTAGGCTGTCATTACGGTTTCTGCCTGAGTGGCGAGGATCCCGGACAGGCACAATTTACCGCCAGAGCGTGTCAGTGCGTTCAGGTTGGGTGCCAATTCTGCCAGAGGGCCTGCGAGAATGTTGGCTAACATGACATCCACCTGCAGTTCCGGGCAGTCTTTGGGCAGGTAAACCGGGAAGTTGTCGCGGGCAATGCGGTTGCGATCGGCGTTGTCGTGGGTGGCCAGCAGAGCCTGCGGGTCAATATCGGTACCGGTGACGTGGGATCCGCCCAGCAACAGGGCGGCCATGCCCAATATGCCAGAGCCGCAACCGTAATCGACGAAGGTTTCGCCGCTGAACGGCCCTTGTTCTGCCAGCCATTGCAGGCACATAAATGTGGTGGGGTGAGTGCCGGTGCCGAATGCGAGCCCCGGATCCAGCATCAAATTAGTGGCCTGCGGATCGGGGGTGTCGATCCAGCTGGGGCAGATCCATAAATCGTGACCGCAGTGGATGGGTTGGTAGTTTTTCATCCACTCCCGCTCCCAGTCCTTGTCCTCCAGCAATTCCCAGCGGTGGCTTGGCAGCTCGGAGCCAAAAGCCTGTGCTGCATTGTCGGCTGTGGTTTTGGTGTCGATGTCGGCATCAAACAGACCGGTGATCAGAGTGTTGTCCCACAGCGGAGTTTCGCCGAGAGCGGGCTCCAGAATAGGTTGATCCGCTCTGTCCTGCAGGGTAACCGATACCGCACCGGCCGCTAGCAACGCATCTTCGAGGTTTTCGGCGTGGGCGCGGTCAGTATTCACGTGGAGTTGTAACCAGGGCATAAGACTTCCAGCAGCGGTTGAAGTGGTAAGAGGGTATTGGTGTTAGCCGGCGTCTGTCGTTGGGATCAGGAGCCGGCGGCCGTAGCAGGTTTCTTCAGATCAGCATCAGGAACCGGCTGATGCCCGGGTTTTCGCCGGGATCAGGCGTTCCTGAATGCGCTTCAGAATTTTGTCGGCGCTGAGTCCAGCTTCGTCCAGCAACACATCGTGCTTGCCGTGATCGATGAACGTGTCGGGCAGCCCCAGTGGTAGCAAGGGGGTGGTAATTCCCTGTTCGGCCAGCCATTCCATTACCGCACTGCCTGCACCGCCAGAGACGGTGTTTTCTTCCAGCGTCACCAGCAGATCGTGCTCATCGGCCATCTGTTGAATCAGAGCGGTGTCCAGTGGTTTGACGAAACGCATGTCACAGACACTGGCGTTGAGCTGTTCGGCAGCAGTGATAGCCGCAGGCAGCAAGGTGCCGAAGTTGAGAATGGCCACTTTTTTGCCTTCGCGCTTGAGGGCGCCTTTGCCGATGGGTAACGCGGTCAGGGCTTTATCTATCGGGTAGCCGGGGCCGGTACCGCGTGGATAGCGCACCGCACCGGGGCCGTTAAATTCATAGGCGGTGGTCAGCAGCTGACGACACTCGTTTTCATCACTGGGGGCCGCAATCAGCATATTGGGGACACAGCGCAGGAAGCTCAGATCGAAACTTCCCGCGTGGGTTGGGCCGTCCTCACCCACCAGACCGGCGCGGTCGATGGCGAAGGTGACGTCCAGATTCTGAATGGCCACATCGTGGATTAGCTGGTCGTAGGCACGCTGTAAAAACGTGGAATAGATGGCCACCACCGGCTTTTGCCCTTCGCAGGCCAGTCCGGCACCCAGCGTCACGGCGTGTTGCTCGGCAATGGCGACGTCGTAAAAACGGTCCGGGAATTGTTTGGCAAAGTCCACCATGCCGGAGCCTTCGCACATCGCAGGGGTAATGCCGACCAGCTTGCTGTCCTGTGCTGCCATATCGCAGAGCCAGTCACCAAAGATGTCCTGATACTTCTTTTTCTTCGGGGCTTTGGGGGCGGGGGCGGCTTCCTGAACCTTGGGCTTGGGCTCAATTTTGTTCAGTGCGTGATAGCCCACCGGGTCCGCTTCGGCCGGTGAAAAGCCTTTGCCTTTTTGGGTAATGATGTGCAGCAGTTTAGGGCCGGGCAGGTTGCGCAGATTGGTCAGGTCGTGGGTCAGACGGTCGAGATCGTGACCGTCGATTGGGCCGATGTAATAAAAGCCCAGCTCTTCAAACAGGGTGCCCGGTGACACCATGCCTTTCATGTGTTCTTCGGTTTTACGCGCCAATTCCCAAGCCTGAGGGATCTTCGAAAGCACCTTTTTGCTGCCTTCGCGGAAGTTGGTGTACAGCTTGCTCGCCCAGACTTTGGAGAAATAGTTGGCCAGTCCACCGACGTTGCGCGAAATCGACATGTTGTTGTCGTTGAGCACCACCAGCATATCGGTTTCGGTGTGCGCGGCGTGGGTCAGAGCTTCAAACGCCATGCCGGCGGTCATGGCGCCATCGCCGATGATGGCGACGCTCTTGCGCTCGCTATCATCCATTTCTGCCCCCAGTGCCATGCCCAACGCAGCGCTGATGGAGGTACTGGAATGGCCGACACCAAAGGTGTCGAACTCGCTTTCGGTGCGCTTGGGAAAGCCGGATAAACCGCCGGCCTGACGCATGGAGTGCATCTGTTCGCGGCGACCGGTCAGAATCTTGTGGGGGTAGGTTTGATGACCCACGTCCCACACCAGCCGGTCTTCCGGTGTGTTGTAGCAGTAGTGCAGAGCGATTGTCAGTTCCACCACGCCCAAGCCGGCTCCGAAATGGCCGCCGGTCTGGCCAACGGTGTAGAGCAGGTATTCCCGCAGCTCCCGCGCCAGTTGCGGCAACTCTTTTTCATCCAGTTGGCGCAGTTCGGCGGGTGAGTTCACCTGATCCAGCATTGGGGTCAGGGGACGGGACAGTGGGATTTCATCAAACATGAGTGCTGTTGTATTGCTCTGGTCTAAAAGGGGGATTTTAGGGGGATAGGCTGGCCTTGCATAGGAGTTTTATTGCGATGGGCGTGGCGCATGGGGCACGAGGGCCCCAAAAGACCTGTTTTTGGCATCTATTGCAACTTGCTTTGCTGAGCTGGAGAGCTAGAAGCGGGCGCTAACGACGGCACTGGTTGACTGGCTGAAGGAAGGGCTGTGGGTTTATTTGTCTCGCTCGACTATGTAGGCCGACAGTTCCCGCAGAGTATCCGCCTGTTCGTCAAAGTCGCCCAGCGCCGTCAGGGCTTGCTGGTGAAGGTCGCGAGCTTTCTGTTGTGCTCCTTCCAGCCCTAGCAGAGAGACATAGGTCGGCTTGTTGAGTGCGATATCAGCGCCCTGCTGCTTGCCCAGGGTTGCGGTGTCTGCAGTGACGTCAAGGATGTCATCCTGCACCTGAAACGCCAGACCGATGGCGTCGGCATAGGTTTTCAGAGACGCCAGATGCGCGGGACTGGCGCGCCCGGTGGCGGTGGCTCCCATGATCACGCTGGCGGCAATCAGGGCACCGGTCTTCAGGTTGTGCATGTGTTGCAGTTGTTCGAGGGTGAGGGCGCTGTTGACCGAGGCCAGATCTATGGCCTGACCGCCGACCATACCCTGTGCGCCCGATGCCTGAGCCAGCTGCTGAACCAGTTGCAGGCGGGTGTCGCTGTCGAGAGCCGGAGCGCTGGACAGGCTTTGAAAGGCCTGTGCCTGCAGCGCGTCGCCCGCAAGAATGGCCGTCGCTTCGTTAAAGGCAATGTGGCAGGTGGGTTTGCCGCGGCGCAGGTCGTCGTCGTCCATAGCGGGCAAGTCGTCGTGAATCAGACTGTAGGCGTGAATGCATTCCAGCGCGCAGGCTACCTGATCAATGGCGGGGGTAAAACTGCCTCCCACGGCTCTGGCGCTGGCGTAAGCCAGTACCGGACGTATGCGTTTGCCGCCGTTGAGCAGGCTGTAGCGCATGGCCTCGATCAGGGAAGGTTCACTGCCGGTCGTGAGAGAGCTGAGTGCGGCATCGAGTGTGCGGTCAATGCGAGTTTGGCTTTCGCTCAGAAACTCGGCCAGAGGGATCTTCGTTACAGATGTCATGGTCGTCACTCACAGCTCATCGGCGTCGGGAAACGGCTGGGCCACCAGCTGTCCCTGTTCCTCTAGCAATAGTTGTACTTTTTGCTCGGCTTCAGACAGGCGGGTCTGGCACTCGCGAGTGAGCTTGATACCCGCTTCAAAGGCTTTCAGAGACTCTTCCAGACTCAGGTCGCCCTTCTCCATGTCTGTGACCAGAGCTTCTAACTGTTGCAGGGAGGTTTCGAAATCAACGGCTTTTTTCTTGGCGGCCACAGTGCGGTTCTCATGGAAGATAAACAGAAGCGCAACCCTACCGAAGGGGGCTGATCAGGTCAATCTGGAGGCCCGTAAATACCAACCTCTGGGTGACGTGAGAGGTTACTCATGGGGAAATGTTGCACCGTACAAAAGAGATAGAAAAGAAAGGGTGGGGATTTTTCCAATCCGGCCGATAAGGAAGATATGTCTTTTCAGCGGGTACCAGGTGAGGTTTTCTCTGGTCCCTGTCATGCGCCTGAGTGCAGTGATGCACGCAGGTCAACTGAGTGAGTGTTACGGGGGTATTTGTGGATTTAGCAACCATTGTGGGAAGTTTGGGGGCGATCGGTCAGATTATCACCGCCATGTTGATGAATGGCGATGTGACGATGTTCGTCAACGGCCCTTCCTTGGTGATTGTGATAGGCGGCAGTCTGTTTGCGGTGATGGCCAAATTTGGATTAGGGCAGTTTCTGGGGGCTGGCAAGGTGGCAGCAAAAAGTTTCTTTGCCAATGTCACGGATCCTGCTGAGCTGATCGATGAGATTGTTGAGTTGTCTGATGTTGCTCGAAAGGGTGGGCTGCTGGCACTTGAAGGCAAAGAAGTGGGCAATGAGTTCCTGCAAAAAGGCATTCAACTGCTGGTCGATGGGCATGAGCCGGACGTCGTCAAGACCATGGTCTCCAAGGATCGTACGCTGGCAGAAAGTCGGCACAATACGGCGGCCAGTATTTTTTATTCGCTGGCCACCGTTGCTCCAGCCATGGGTATGATCGGCACCCTGATTGGTTTGGTGGCCATGTTGGCAATATGGATGACCCCAAGGCCATTGGTCCAGCCATGGCCGTTGCGCTGTTGACCACGTTGTACGGTGCGGTACTGGCCAATGCTATTTTTGAGCCGATGGCGGACAAGCTGAAACTGCGGGCCAATGAAGAAGCCACCATCAAGAAACTGGTGCTGGATGCTTTGCTGGCGATTCAAGGAGGACAAAACCCCCGAGTCATTGATTCCATGCTGCGCACCTATCTGCCGGAAGGCAAGCGTGAGCTCGCTGAGGCAGAGTGATTGTGATGGTTGAGGAAGAGCAAGAATGTGATTGTCCAGCAGGGTTGCCGCCCTGGATGGCAACCTTTGCGGATTTGATGTCGCTGTTGATGTGCTTCTTTGTGTTGCTGTTGTCGTTTTCCGAAATGGATGCAATGAAGTTTAAACGTCTGGCCGGCTCCATGGCGCAAGCGTTCGGAGTGCAAAATCAGTTGAATGTGGTGGATGTGCCGAAAGGAACCAGTGTGATTGCGCAGGAGTTCAGTCCGTCCATTCCCGAGCCGACGCCGGTTAATGAAATTTGGCAAAAAACCAAAAACCTCACAGAAAATTCTCTCGAAGTAAATTGTACAGAGGAGTTCGATGTAGAGCAGGGCGAGAAAAATCTGGAGGCGGGTGTTCGTGCTCGAGTGAAAGAAAAGCTGGAAGAGCTGATTGCCGAAACTCAACAGGATGCTTCGGACATTGCCACCGCCCTGCACGATCAAATCGTAAATGGCGAAGTGGAAGTCGAAACTCGCGGGCGAAAAATTATCATCAGAATTCGGGAAAAGGGTTCTTTTGAAACTGCCTCAGCTGACTTGCAAGAAGGCTACTATGATGTGCTGGATGAAGTGCGCGGAGTGCTCCGGGAAAAACAGGGTAAGATTCTGGTGGAAGGCCACACAGATAATCTGCCGATTTATACCGCTCGTTTCCGTTCCAACTGGGAATTGTCATCGGCACGCGCGGTCACCGTTGCTCAGGAATTAATGAAAGGCGATATGAATCCGAGGCGCTTCACCGTGTCGGGCCATGCGGATACGATTGCGTTAGTGGATAACTCCACGGCGGAGAATCGCGCGCGCAATCGCCGCGTAGAAATTGTGGTGCAGCAAGGATTGGATCAGGAGCTTGAGGAGCAGGATATTAAACTGCTACAAGAGCAAGGGCAGGATATTATGCGCGATCTGGACCTGGATCCTGGTTACCTGTTTGAGCTTAAGCCGGACGAAATATTCTAGAAAATGTTTTGAAAAAATACGGAAACATTGATTCAGTAAAATGAGTCGCTTCGTCCGTGTAAAACGCTATGAGGATATTGCCATCACCGTGTGCGATATATCTCACACACATTGCAGTTATTCGCCACTATTTTAAATGGTGGGATCAGCTATTATTACTCATGCATTGGATGCATGCGTAAGGAAGCGCGATAGGGAAATAGGAAATAAATCAGCACGGATTAGGGAATTTGCTGAAAATTGAAGGACTTAGGGTAAGAAAATCCTGTGAGAATGTGCCCCGACGGCAGGACGCTGTCGGGGTTTTTTCGTTTTAGGGGGAGCGTTTTGCGATGAGCCCGCCATGGCAATAGGCTTTCCTTTCCGGTCGTTTCTTCTTGCAGTGGTTTTGTCATCTCTGTGTAAAAAAGCTGTTGTTTATTTGCCACAATTTAATCGATTTGGGCGATGATATAAGCTTGACTCCCCGCCCCCTCCGTCGGATACTGATTCGCAAGGTTACTTTTTAACCGTGTGTTCGTTTCAGAGGAGGTTCAGCCTTCACCTGTTATAACGTCTTCTTCCTTCGTATCGCAGCTTTTTCGAGTCGATACCCCTGCTGCAAGCCTTTGAGCCTTGCCTGCTCCTCTTTCTCTCTGTGTTTTAGCAACCCACCTGATTTATTCATACGCTCTGAGTGGAGAACAGTATGATGGATGCGCGTATTCTCAGATTAAACGCTGCCGGGCAGCCACTGGAGTGGATTGACTGGCAGGTGGCGGTTTGTCTCTATGCCCGTGATCTGGTGTCCTGGAGTCTGGGCGGGGTGGTGCGAAAAATTTACGGTGGTTGTTCCCGGATGACCGGACGGCAAAGCTATATCGAAGTGCCGGCCATTTTGGCGTGTGGGGGTGGGCGTTTGGCTCCGATGCGTCAGGTGCCGCCGCTGAGCAATCCGGCGTTGTTTGCGCGGGATAACCACCAGTGTTTGTATTGCGGACGTTATTTCTCAGCGAAAGAATTATCGCGTGATCATGTTCAGCCTCGCAGTCGCGGTGGTCGCGATCGCTGGATTAACGTCGTGGCAGCCTGCAAACGCTGCAATCAACGCAAAGGCAGCTGGCTGCTTGAAGAGATCAATATGGAATTGATTGCGTTACCATATTGTCCCAATGCGGCGGAATATCTGGCTCTGATTAACGGCAGTCGTATCCGAGAAGATCAGGCGGAATATTTGCGGCCACAATTCTCTCGTTTGTCTCATTTTTAAAATAGCACCCTGCGCGCTTCACTTTTGGTCTTTTTGTTTGCTGACCTGACAGTCAGGCAGACATTACCTCTCTATTTCTCCGGATTTCTGATAATCCTGTCCTTCGTGTTCACCCAGCAGTCCGGGTTGCGTTATGATGGCTGAACAATAAAGGCGTAAAGCTGACAAAAAACAAGTTTCTAAAAAACTGGCTCGTTGAGAAGGGATTGCAGTGCAAATCAAATCAGAAGAAAAAACCGGTCGGACGTCTGCAGGACGTTTTGACGATATTCTTCAATATCAGGGACGTTCAGCCTTACGCAGTGACAGCCGGATACGTCGCAAGGCTATTCTGGAGGCAGCGCTCAGGGTGATTGAGCGAGATGGCGTCCGCGGTGTTAAGCATCGGGCAGTGGCCGCCGAGGCGGAAGTCCCCTTGGCGGCGACTACCTATTACTTCGATGATATTCATTCACTGTTGCACGATGCGTTTGTTCATTATGTTGAAACCCACTTAAGTACTGATTCTGCCCGATTGCAGGAACAGGGCGTTGAGTTGCTGAAGTCAATTCTCGGAGAGAATTTGGGCGCGGGCACGACAGATATGACAGAAGAGAATCGTCGGCGCCTGGGGCAGGGCATTGTGGATGTTCTGTTGGCGCATGTTAAGTCTCAGGTGGATAGTGCCTCTGAGCGACATGTGGAAGTGGCTTTCCGTCATGAGGCTCTGCGAAATACCGAATTGGCAAAATTGGTGGCGGTTCCCCACCGGCTTCAGTTGGAAGCGATTCGAGATTTTTTTGCGATGTTGGGGTCCCCCAGTCCGCTTGCCGATGCACAGGTGACGATGGGTACCTTGTTTTATCTTGAATACAATTTGCTGCTGGTGGGCGGAGATGACGAACAGTGGGCTCTGGCTGCGTCGACCTTGCGACGGATGGTAGAAGGTCTGTTGCGTTTGCCAGAAGTTTAGCCGCTGTGTTTAGTTGGGTGTGACTGTGCACAATCAAGACCGTTTATTCTTTTACGGTGTTCGTAATATCCTTCGTTGTGTGGGTGTATGGTTCTTGCTACCGGCGCTGGCCTGGAGTTGCCAGCCGCAAACCGAGCTGGAAGAGGTTTACTGTCAGCTACGAGGGAAAGGCATTGCGCTGCCGGCTTTGAATGATTTTCGTCGCAATGATCCCAAAACCCAGTGGTTGTTGTTAAAGCGACCGGCGGCCCGTGAGGGAATCTCCATTAGCCCCGTCAGTTCAGTCGCATCGGCTGAGGATACGAAAGCCGTAGAGCGCTCTCCGGCGCATTCAGAAAAACAGAAGAAAACTTCCGTTTCCACCAGAGAGCATTTGGTTGAATCACTGGATCAGGCCAGCTGTCAATTGGTTGGGGAGTTAATCCGCTGCCAGGAAAAAACCTTTCACTTTGTCCTCAATCGACCGAACCACCAGTTGGCAAGTAACAGCTTGTCAGCTGCCAACCGACTGCGGTTGCCGGAGTTTGATTCCCGCTTGCAGTCGCCAGAGCAGTATCTGTCGACCAGTTATCGACATTATATTGAAAAGATGCTGGCCATTGGCCTGGGCGCGTCGACGATGAGTTACAGCAAATTCTATTACATTTGGGAAGACACCAAGAGGCAGAAGCAAAGCTTTGCCGCTCGCTTGGAGACCGTGTTTGAATTTCTCAAGCGCGACAAGAAGAGCCTTGGAGTAAAGCCCCGCTACGATCAGGCTATGCCTGAGGACTTGTCGTGGTGTCAGGCTCTCAGCCGCGACCTGTGGGTGTGTGACAACATGCATCGCAATTGGGTGTATCAGAGTCGTCACTGACCGTGTCAGCGTATTTTTATTCATCCAGCAGTTTGCCAGCAGTCAATGCGCTATCCATCAATTACCCATCAAGGCACTAAGCTGCGCTCGTTGTTCGTCGTTAAAAGGCAGGCTGCATTTATTGGTGAAGTCGTAATTCACCAGTGTGGTTGCTGATTCGACCACATGGTTGCCGCTCTGATAGATATTCTGCGACAGTGTCAGCGAACTGTTGCCTAGTCTGGCGAGGTGGGTGTGTACTTCGACATCGGTGCCGTGAAAGGTCTCGTTACGGTAGTTGATTTCAATCTTGACCATCATAAACGGATTTCGGTCTTTATCCAGATGGGCCATAAAGTAGCTCATCCGTCCCTGCTCCAGCCAGGCTGCATAGCTGACGTTGTTGATATGACCGAGGGCATCCGTTTCGCAAAAACGTGGGGTGATGGTTTCAATTTCAGTTGTTGCCTTTGGGGTTGGTTGTGTTGCCACGTGAGTTCCTCGGTTGTATTGCGTGTCTGCTGATTTGTGTAGAAGGGGCCCATCTTACCACTCAATGGCCTGGCTGAGTTTGTGCACTTGGGCCTGTTCGTCTGAGGTGAGTGCTTTGTAGCCTCGGAGATAGGGCCAGCCGTAGCCCCAGCGAAAATTTGTGGGCAGGTAAGGGCTCCCGCCAAGGCGTACGCCGGTGAGCATCAGTTGGGCGATGCGAGGCTCGCCAAGGGCAACCACGCATTGTCGAAGCGCCTCGTCGCTGGCCAGCCTCTCTGTTTCGGTACCACCTTTCCAGTAATCGTAATCGTGCTTTTGGCAGCAGGTGAGCCACAGTTTCTGATCTTCCAGTGTGCCATTGGGAAAAATGCTGCAGCCGTCACTGGTAAAGGGATGCAGAGACAGGTTCTGAGGTGGTTCCGGCGAGATTTCCTGACCATGGGTTGGTTCTGCCAGCAGAAGAGCGGTGAGCAAGAGCGGCAGAGCGGTAAGAAGCCGTGGCGGAGTTCTGGCGTTTTTAGGCATCACGGATCGCAGGGTAAACCGGTCTGGAAATATGCATTTGGAGGGTCATCATTGGGTCGTATTGCCTCGGGGTTCGTGCGTATAATTGGAAATTATAAATTGAAGCCCGTTAGGAGAAAACTGATGATGTTACGTCTGTGTGTATCTGTTGCTCTGTTATTGAGTGTGTCTGTTACCACCCAGGCTGCAGGTGATGCTGCTGCGGGTAAATCCAAAGCGGTGGTTTGCACCTCATGCCATGGGGTCGATGGAAAAGCGATGATCCCAACTTACCCGAATCTGGCCGGTCAAAATGCGCAGTACCTGGAATTGTCATTGAAAGCCTACAGAAACGGTGAGCGTAAAGCTGGCCAGGCTGCCATTATGGCGGGGATGTCGTCGTCACTGAGCGATGAAGATATTGCCGATCTGGCGGCGTATTTCAGCTCCCTGTAAGACGACGTTGGATCGGGAACGTCAATGCGACGGAGGTCAGGAGTTTCCGCTGCATTGATTGGTTCATGGATTAGCGCGACCGGATCGCTGAGACGTTTACTGTTCTGCCGCCAAAAACTCTTCCACTTTCTCCACCATCTTCTTTGATCCTACGAAAAACGGCGTGCGCTGATGCAGCTCCTCGGGTGCGATGTCCATAATGGCTTCGTCTGGATTGCATACGGCTTTACCACCCGCCTGTTCTGCCAGAAACGCAATGGGATTGCACTCGTACAGCAGGCGCAATTTGCCACTGGGGTAGTTACGGGCCGTGGGATAGAGGTAAATCCCGCCTTTGATCAGGTTGCGGTGAAAGTCGGAAACCAGAGAGCCAATGTAGCGTGACGTGTAAGGGCGCTGGGTGGCGTCATCTTCTTCCTGACAGTATTTAATGTATTTTTTGACGCCCGCAGGGAAGTGGATGTAATTACCCTCGTTGACGGAATAGATCTTGCCCTCTTCGGGCATCTTCATGTTCGGGTGAGACAGGCAAAAAACGCCCAGACTTGGATCCAGTGTAAAACCGTTCACTCCGTTACCGGTGGTGTAGACCAGCATGGTGGATGAACCGTAAATCACATAGCCGGCAGCGACCTGTTTGTGGCCCGGTTGCAGAAAGTCAGCCTGGGTGACCGGCTCTCCCACAGGGGAGACTCGGCGGTAGATGGAGAAAATGGTGCCCACAGAGACGTTCACGTCAATATTGGAAGAGCCATCCAGTGGATCCATCAAGACCACATACTCGCCTTCCTGGCTGTTGCCCTCTTCAAAGTTGACGTATTTGTCCTCTTCTTCCGAGGCGATGCCGCAGACGACACCGCGAGCGGCCAGGGCCGTCTTGAACTTCTCGTTGGCGTAGACATCCAGTTTTTGTTGTTCTTCGCCTTGAACGTTCTCAGAACCCATGGCGCCGGTAATATCGACCAGACCCGCTTTGTTGATTTCGCGATGCAGCACTTTGGCGGCCAGACGAATAGAAGAAAAAATAGAAGTCAGGGCGCCGGTAGCCTGCGGGTGCTCGGCCTGGCAGTCGATAATAAATTCACCGAGGGTTTTGGTCATTTCCATAGGGGATAGATTCCGTCCAATAATAAAGTAACGACAAAGGCCAAAAAGGCCTGTTTATAGCTCCTAGTGTCCCGTTTGAGTACGGTTTGTCAACGCTTAATCCGGAAAACCGCTCGAGTTTGCTCGTCCAGAACACGACAGTTGTTGCTTGTGTGAACAGGCCCCGATTGGAGTCTGGACGTCAGGAAGCCGGAAAGCCGAGGTAGGGATCAGGCGGGAAGGGCGCGGGAATCTTCAAAGACGGCGCCGGGAGTCGGCGAGATGGTGCGGTCTTCCCGCAGCGCACCTGCGGTCTTGCCACTCCAGTTTTTGATGGCTCGCCTCAGGCTGGATGAGCTGGAAAACCCCATCAGTTCGGCCACTTCATCCACGCTGAGGGAGGACGCCTGAAGGTGAAGCGCGGTGAGCTCCATCCTCACCTGGTGAACAATATGGCGGAAATTGGTATTTTCATTGGCCAGTTTGCGGGTCAGAGCCCGGGGGCTTAGCCCCAGTTGTTCGGAAATTTGCTCGAGAGTGACCTGTTCATTGAAGTGGTAGCTGATGTGCCAGCGAACTTTGGACGCTACGCTGACATTCAGGTGTGAGGTATTAAGTTCGTTTTCACACTGCTCAATAATGCGTTTGTAAGTGGCTGAGCGCAATTCCCGCCAGGGTTCAATGAGGAATTGGTAGTGGCAGGAGACGGCGGACTGTTTGGCGCCAAAGGTGACCTTGTTGCAAGGCAGGTTGTCATACAGGTAAGCGTGTGCCGGTTTAGGGTAGGCCAGTAGTGCGTTGACCTCCGTGTTGTCGACCTGCTTGTTGCCACACAGGTCGTAGATTCTGAGAGTGACTGCCAGACGATATTCGATTTCAAACAGATCCAGCTCCGGGTGGTTATGCTTGGGGGCAAGAATGCGCAGAGGATTGATCATAATCCCGTCTTTGTCGACGTAGACACTGGGCTGCCCTGCCAGCATATTGTAGTGAGGCTGAGCGATGGGTAAAAAGCGGCGCATGGCGGCGCCTGCATTTTTCAGGCTGGGACTGCAGGTGACCACTGAGCCAACTGAGCCGTTGTAGCCCCAATCCATTTTCATTCCCGTCAGCAGGCCCAAGCCTGGTGTGTTGCAGAGCCGGATGCCATTCTTCAACAGTTGGGTTTGTTGAGTGTAGGATATTTTGTCGCCACGGCGACCAAAGAAACTGCGATGGATGCCCGTGTCTTTTAGCAGTAGTTCGGTGTTGGCGCCCAGTCGGGTGAATACCTCAATAAATCCCATTGGATGCAGCTCAAAGGGAATGACTTTTGAGTGTACGTCCATTGTTCTACCGTATTATTTGAGTTAGATGAGTAAGGTCAGACACAGAAAATAGGGTGTTGTAAAAGCGTTATTATCTGGCTGAAATTGAAGTCTTACCGTTAATGTGGCTAATCTTTTATTGGGACTTGGTACGCATTTATTATTGTTTGTTGCCTATCTTACTCTGTGTGAGAGGGAGGCATTTTAGCTGGCATTGAACACTGAATAAGTGCTGTTGTGCATAGTGTTAATGATAGGCTGAGGCCTGTCAGACGGACAAGCGCATTTCATACAATATTATGAGAGGGCGGGTGCTGGTTATTGCGGTAATGTGCGGGGGTTTTTAAATTGGAGGCCTGATTTCTACAGGTTAGGTGTTAGAAATCAGATCAATTGATGATTTACATATGGGTGCTCCAGTGAATAATAAAAAAATTATAGCGATCGTTCTTGCTTCTGTGGGTGTTGTGGTTGCGGCCTTCGCCGGTGCAATCTTACTGGCCGAAATGCAACCTGTTGCGGTGAAGCCGACGCCCGTGTTGGCCTCAGATCGAGAGCCATCAGAAGTTCGTTATAACATTTATAAGGACGATACAAAAAATAATATGTCGACGGCCTCACAAACCGAGGTTGATTCAGGCGTCCGGTCCGGTGCTCAGTCGAATGATACTCAAGATCAAGTTACTTCAGAGAATCCAATTTTTGATGCGGAAGGAATCTTTGAGGCGACTCAGAAAGTTCGTGTGGATGAAAATGGAAACGTCATTCTTGATCATGATGCCATGCTCGCCCTAAATGAAGCTCTGGGTCAGCAGGGGCTGGATATGGATACCCTGTCTCTGGCGCAACTCAAAGACCTGATTCAGGTGGCAATGCCCGGCAAGGCGGGAAGTCAGGTGGCTCTGGTGGTAGGTAATTATTATGAATACCTGAAAGCCAAAGACGAATATGAAAAACTCAATCAGGACAACCACCTGGTTCAGGACTATGACGCGCGAAAAGAGAGTATTGACGCATTGAGAGAGTCCTACTTGGGTTCCGACGTAGCAGAAAAGCTGTTTTCACAGTCCGATGCCGAAAGCGAGTTTATGCGGGATAATTTTGAGTTGGCCTCCAATAAAGACCTGACGAGTGAAGAGCGTCAGAAGCAGAAGGCGGAGATTGCCGCGAAATATGTCAATAATGTTGTGGCTGCCAATGGCTGGGATGGCCGGTACAAAAAATTTGTCAGTGATAAAGAAAAGTTAGTAGAGGGTGCGGGAGAAGGCGGTTTATCCGATGTCCAGAAAGAGAAAGTGATGAAATTGTGGGAATCCTATTTTTCTGAGGAGGAGAGAGAAAAAATGGAATCCCTCCAGGTTCCAGTTCTGTAGATTAATTATGAAAAATTTGATTTCTCTCTTCGTGATGTTTGCTTTGCTCATTGTTAGTGCTTTAGTGAATTTTCATGACTTTGTTGGCAGTGTAGAGGCTGATCATATTCAAATCAGTGCGAATGAGTTTTATCGTGAGCGCTATTATGATGGCGTTTTTTTTGATGAGATTGCTCCCGATGCTACGCATACGAATTTTAATAGCGTCAGTAAATCGCTCAGTAAGCTTACTTTTGACAGAGACCTACCTAGTGAGGGTGAAGGCGGTGTTGAATCTTTAAGCTCGGATGAGCTTCTGGATTTATTGAGTGCGATCGCGAGGCCCATGTCTGATTCTGATGTGGATCTTCCTAATCAGAGTGTTGAAAGACTTCAGTTCTTGTTGGTGAAGAGTTTGCCCGGTAAAAGAGGTGAAACACTTTCAAATCTCCTGCCGGGTTACTTGTGCTATAACCGAGAGAAAGAAATCCTGGATGAGAAATTTTCAAAACAAAAGAATAATTTGTCCGCTCAACGTAAAAATTACAGTGAGCAAATAGCGGTCAGAGAAGCTTGTATGGGGAAAGTGGCCAGTGATCGCCTGTTTCAGAAGTCCGACAAGTTAACCTGGTATATGTTTGATCGATGGGAGATCATGTCAGACAAAAGCCTGACATCGGAAGAAAGGAAAGACAGATTAGATCAATTGATGAATGAATTCAGGCCGGCGGTTGCCCAGGAGACCCGTGGTGAGTACTGATGTTCTAGAGTCTTCTGAAGTGAAACAGTCTGCGCGGGTCTCTGCTGTCGTACCCGGTTGGCTTCAATCTTTTCTGGGGGCCGTGCTGACGGGGTTCCTTCTGGCGCTGCCGTATAACTACCCTTCATTATACCTGCTGACCTGGATTGCATTTGTTCCTCTGCTTTGGGTTGCAAGAGAGGCTTCTCCTGCTAAGGCCTATGCGCTGGGCTTGTGTTCTGGTTTGGTAATGTACCTAACCGCAGCGTTTTGGATTATTGATTTTATTGAATTGTATAAGGGTCTGGACGGTGTTGGGCTTGTTGCGGGGGCTGTGGTTTTCTGGGTGTGTTGTGCGCAGCTGCCGGCCTGCTTAATGATGCTGTATCGCTGGATTTGTCACAACTCTGGTATCTCTGGGTTGTACGTCTTTCCAGTGCTCTGTGCTGTAATCTATAGCTATTTCCCCATGCTGTTTACCGTTCAACTTGGCGAGAGTCAGAGTCAGTTCCTTGTAGCGCTGCAGGCGACTGAGTTTTTTGGTGTTGCAAGCCTGGATTTTGTCATTGCCTTAATCAATGTGTTTTTTTTCATGTTGCTGCACAAGCGTTATGGCACGGGCTCGTCTGGACAGATAAAAAGTGTATCTACCCCAGTGCAGGTTTCGGTCTGTTGTTTGTTGGCCGTATGGCTCGGTTATGGTGTGTGGGCACTTGATCGCTGGGAGCAGAAGGTTGAGGGTTGGCCGGTCAAACAGGTGGGTATTGTACAGCCGAATGAAACGCCATCTGAATCTCTGCCGCCGCCAACTCCTGGCTATAGCCGAGCTTATTCCCCGGAAATGGCGCTGTCTGAGAAGTTGATAGAAAAGAATGTGGACCTTATTGTTTGGCCTGAAACACGATACAAAGGCTATTTTTCATACCCTCATGTGCGCAACGCACTGGAGACTCAAGTCTCTGCATCAGGGATTCCATTGGTTTTTCAGGATACAGAAGAAATTGATCAAGGGTTAGAGCGTGAAATGCACAATACGGCTGTATTTCTAAATGCTGCTGGAGATTTAGACGCGCGTTACCGAAAAATTAAACGGGTACCCTTTGGAGAATATGTTCCCCTGTTGGACTACGCGTCTTCTGCCAAACAATGGTTTTACGATAATGCGTCCGGTTTTTTTATCGATTTTTTACCCGGCGACGGGCCAGTTTCTTTTCAGGTGGGTGAGGTCAGTCTGGTTCCCTTGATTTGCTATGAGGTGATGTTCTCACAGTTTACTGCTCAAGCTGTTTCAGAAGGAACGTCGGGTCAGGTAATCGTCGCCATGTCGAATAACGGATGGTTCGGCGATAGTTTGCAGCCTTATCAGCATATGAATTCGTCAGTATTGAGAAGTGTTGAGAATCGTGTGCCGATGGTTCATGTCACCAATAATGGACCATCAGGTTTGGTTCTCCCCAGTGGGAGATTAGTGGCGCAAACGGCGTATCACACGAAAATGGCAGCGGTACTCAACGTGCCATATTCCCAAGAAAGCAGCGGCAGCTTTTTTAGCCATCATCCATTTGTGTTTTCAAACACCCTGTTCGCCGTGTTGTTTGGGCTTTTTTTGATCGCGCTATGGCGGCGTTTTGGTTGAATGTTGACCGGTTTTTGGGTCGGGCTACCGGTTCGTACAAGCTTATTGCTCATGGTGGGTATTGTGTTTTGAGTGGCCGTTCTGACTATTATCTGGAAACTTATGTCATACACCATTCTGCTTTACCTCCTTACACTCCGTGTCGGAAAGCACCTCTGTAAAGACAGTACGTGCTTTTTCTTTTCTCAGGTGATCTGTCTCACTTGGATGATGTGATTGATATTAAATAGACGTAAACGGAGTATAAAATGCAGATCCAATTTATAAAAAAACTGGCCCTTCTGACGGCTGCTACATGTTTTTCATTTGGCGTGTCGGCCGGTTCTCTTTCGGGATCATCTGATGCCGATAAAATGATTATTGGTGATTCAATTTTTGCGCTCTCTGGGGATATCCATGCCTACCTGGAAGACGATCTCAACGAAGGTATCGACACCCATGCGCGCAGCGGCTGTCAGATGAACGGCGGTAATATTCTTTGTAGCAGCCGTTACAATGTTCCTAACCAGTACGATGATGCCAGTAAGCGCGGTATTGAAACAGTCATCATGAACGGTGGCGGTAACGATTTCTTACTGGGCGATGGTGGCGATTGCACAACCCAGGCCTGTACACAGGAAGTCCTGTTCGCGATTGAAGAAACCATCTCCGGTCTGGTTGCTGATATGCGCAATGATGGTATTACCGAAATCGTATACCTGGGTTATTACTATGTGGGTACAGAAGACGATGCAGTGAATCAGGCTTCTATGGACTATAAAGCCGCTAACTACCCAGCGATGGGTATCAAGTTTGTCGATTCCCGCAATGCATTTCTTGGGAATGAAAGCGCTTATATTTCCAGTGACGGTATCCACCCAACAGCTGCTGGCTCAAGAGTACTGGCGACATTGATTGAGAACGCACTGGATTAATTCCCGGAAGAATTGTCGTTTTCATGGAAGCAGCATCGGTTGATGCTGCTTTTTTTATGGGTAATTTGAAGAGGTATCCCGATATTATGAAGGCACTTTGTCTATGGCGCAGCTGGATGCAATGGATTGTCCTGTGTGTGTCAGTGATTGCTCTCACCTCCCAGGCGTCTCCTGCAGGCTCATCATCGCCGGTATCGCACAAAAACTCACTGGGTATGACCTTTGTCAGAATAGAGGCGGGTTCGTTTCTACAGGGGGCGCCCTCAAGCGACCCTGACTTTGATGTCGATGAGGCACGTCGAGAGGTGACAATCAGTCAGCCCTTCTATTTACAGACCACGGAGGTGACACAGGGTCAGTGGCTGTCGTTGATGGGTGTGAATCCGTCAGCCTTTTCTTCGTGTGGTCCTGACTGTCCGGTAGAGCGGGTGAACTATGAAATGATCCAGGTCTTTATCGACAAGTTGAATCAACTGGACCCTAAGGCAAGCTATCGATTGCCCACTGAAGCAGAGTGGGAGTATGCCGCCAGAGCGGGCACAAGCAGTCCATTTAATACGGGTGATTGTTTATCTGAGTCGCAGGCAAACACCAATGGCAAAGCGGTGCGGAAGGGGTGTGAGCTGTTCGAGCGGAGCCAGGGGCCTGTTGCGGTAGGGAGTTATCCTCCTAATGGGTGGGGGCTGCACGATATGCACGGCAATGTTTGGGAGCTCTGCGAGGATTGGTATGGCCCCTATTCGTCAGGCAGTGCCGTTGACCCGAAAGGGCCGCAATCTGCTCAGTATATAGTGCTGAGAGGCGGAAGCTGGCGGTTTTACCCAACATTTTCACGCTCGGCGAACCGTCTGAAAGCGTTTAGAAATATCGGTGGATTTCGTTTGGTTAGGGTGGCGGCCCCGCCTGCGTAGCCCAAGGCAGATACTCCGGCGTCGTCGGAGTGTCTGCCTCACACTTCAGTTGTTCTATTATTCACTTTAGGCGTTTCATTTTAGCCGGCGATTTCTTCTAAGTGTTCCCGAACATATAGACATTTGAAACCGTGGCTCTTATTCTTTTGTATTAGGGTTGGTGTTGCTTTTCGCGCCATGAGCTCCCTCATTAAAGGACTTTTTGTCAGGGTTTTCCCTGATTTGCGTGTGGCTTTTGGCTTGTTTTGCACGTGTAACAAAAGGAATAGAAACTTAACCGCGAACCATTGATTGCGGTTATTGCTTAAGTGAGTGAATTTGCATGGTAGCTTTACCGCGCAACCTGATTGCCTTCCTGCTTCTCTGTCTTATGGGGATAACGGCTTCTGTCGCTGATAATTCTGTCCGGGAAATACCGGATGTGGTGTTGGCTGAAGGAGAAGCCTCTCACCGTATAGAAGCTTTACGTTACAGCATCACTAAACGGCAGCAGCGCTCAGCCGCGGTTGAAAGCCCTTCACTAGTTAGTCATTGGCAGCCTTATACGGGAAAAGAAAGCAGAAGCGTTAAAAATGATGAGTCCTTGTGGCTCAGTTTTGTGGTCAATGCGGAAAACCTTAAGCAGGATGAGCGCTGGCTGCTTTCTCTGCAGCTGGCGACACTCAATCACGTTAAAGTTTATACCTATAACAAGGTGACCGGTGAGCGCTGGGAAAGCCGTGCCGTGGGGCTGAAATACCCCAACAAAGAGCGTTACAAGCAGGACCGGCACCCGGCCTTTCCTTTACAGCTTGAGCTAGGAGAGCCCCTGCAGGTATTGGTGGAGATTCAGGCTCCTAATTTGGTGGCCGTCCCGCTACAACTAATCGAAGAGCACGAGTTTGAAGTCCTCAGCGATTTTGATTTGTTGGTCCTTGGCTTGGTTCTGGGCACCCTGATGATCATGAGCTTATACAATTTAAGCTTGTTTATTTTTCTCAAAGATTACGCCTACCTTTATTACACCGCCTATATCGCCTGTGCTTCTCTCTATCTGGAGGCGATGACGGGGATCGGCCCCTATTATTTGTGGCCGGGGTATCAATGGCTTACGGACTACGGTTTGTTAACGTTTGCTGCGTTATCTTTTTTTATGGCGACGTTGTTTTTGCGTCACTTTCTCGAATTACACCGCTACGGTGGAATCATACTCCACAGCAATACAGCGTTCCTCGCGATTTGGTTGGTGTTTGCGGTATGTTTTAGCTTTTCTTATAGTCGATTCCTGTTTTCCGCGTTGGGTATATTGTCGATAGCGTCATGCGTTGTGGGTATTGCTGTAGCGGCTTATCTCGCGTGTAAAAGAAGCATTCCCGCGATGATCTTTGGTGTTGCCTGGTTAGCTTTGATTTTGGGGACCCTGGTGTTTTCCTTAATGCTGGAAGGCGTTCTGCCTTTCAACTACTTCACGGCGTATGCACAGATAGTTGGTATGGTCGTGGAGCTGATTCTTTTATCATTTGCATTGGCTTATCGTATATACCAGGATCGGCACAAGAAAGAAGTGGCGCAAGGGGAGGCGTTAAATCTGGCTGTGCGGGTGAGCCAGGAGCGCAGTCAAAGGCTGGAAGCACAGAGAAAAACTCTGGAGCTGCAACAAGGGCAAACCGAAGAGTTGGAAACTCAGGTGGCACTCCGGACTCGTCAATATGAAGAGGCTATGGAGCAGCTGGAGGAGGCCAATACGAATCTGTTGCGCATATCCATGACCGACTCACTCAGTAAGCTCAGTAACCGTCGTTGCTTTGATGAAATGGTGATACAAGAGTGCCGTCGGGCTTATCGTAGCCGGGAGCCTCTTGCGATTGTGTTGTTAGACATTGATCACTTTAAAGCTGTGAATGATACTCATGGTCACAGTGTGGGGGATGAATGCATCCGTCGGGTGGCTGAAGCTCTGGGGGGCGTGGTGAGTCGGGCCGGAGACATCCTGGCTCGCTATGGTGGAGAAGAGTTTGTGTATCTGTTGCCGTCGACCTCTGCCAGTCAGGCGGAAATCGTGGCTGAAAGAGGCAGAACTATTATAGAGACTATGTCGATTGTCACATCGGACGTAGAATTATCACTGACCATCAGTGTCGGTGTGGCAGCCTGGGTTCCAGAGTCGGAAAATGATTACAGTGAACTGATTGAAGAGGCTGACAAAGCGCTATATCAGGCCAAATCCAATGGGAGAAATAAGGTGGTTGTGTATTCTGCAATTCCCGCCGAGGATTCCGTTCTTCCTTAAAGGTGTTTCTTTTAAGCTGTTGAGCAGTTAATTCGGCAGTACGAGTCGAGTTGTAAGTCAGAGCACAGTCAGTATAAAAACAACTTAAAGACATCGATTCAGAAACAAAAACGGCAGCCAATGGCTGCCGTTTTTGATTCTAAAGAGTCTACTTCAACATCGCAGTATCAGTAGTTACAGTTCTCGCGGTATTCGGAGATGTTGTAATCAGACTCGTGATTTGGACCGCACAGGAACTGATCGTAGCGATAATCGAAATCGATGAAACGCTTCATCCAGGCAATGCCGTATTTACCCAGAATGTCTTCATCAGACTCGCCAGAGTTTGCACAGAAGTGGTCGCCATTGTTAATTTCCAGAAACGCTTTTGGTGTGCTATTCGGTACGTCGTTATAGAACGGAGACGCGTGAAGACCAACAGCCGCTACAGCATCATTTTCACAGGCCAGAATCAGGGTTGGAGTGAGAATGTCGTCAAAGTCGTTTGAACCGCTGTAGTAAGGTGCTTGTGGGATGATTGCATTCAGGTCACGATCGGTGGCCAGTTTCAGTGAACCGCCGCCCCCCATAGACCAGCCAATTGCACCAAGGCGTTCGCTATCAACCATGCCGCTGATTGGGCTGCTGCTGGAATTACTTTGGTCAATAACGTAATCCAGAGCGGCACTGATCTGATTGGCACGGCTGTCAGGTTGGTCATAGATGCTGTTTGTATCGATTGTGATCACAACAAAGCCGTGAGAAGCCAGACGTGGTCCCCACCACTCGATACTGCTCTCATAAGACACATAGCCAGGAATAACGGCAATAGCACCCATCTGACCTGAAGTATTAGTTGGGTAGTGGATGGTGCCGCCGCCAAATCCGCTGACAAAAGAAGAGACGTTACGGGTGCTGACGTTGTATGGTCCGCTGTTAGCTTCCAGTGAGCTTACGGTGGGATTAGGGCCGCGAGTACAGTTTGTACAAGGATCTGATGGCCCTGGGGTCGAGCCGCCGCCGCCGGTCGAGGCAAATGCACTCGCAGACAAAAGAATGGCGCTCGCGCCAGTTAACAGCTTATGGAGGAAGGAGTTTTTCATAGAGTTTTCATCCGAGTTGAGTTACGTAAGAGGCCTGACAATTAACTTGGACGGATATCCTTATGGATATTGCCCGCGAAGTTACTCAGAACTTCTCTTACTAAAATTATTGTTATTTAAGTGACTCGATAAACCCGTTTTATTGTTATCGGGTGTTTCAAGTGCTGAGCACACTTTGTTGATGTGTGCAAGGTGAAGTTATCAGGGGATATGGGGTCGGGCAATGAAAGTGAGTGGCTTTTTCATACAACAGCATGAGATATGTTTCCATGAATGACATTCTGTCTTAATGGTGTGAACTGTTTTTATTTTTAGTCGATTTACGGAAGGGTTTT
>NZ_CBFIHX010000004.1:0-60985 GCF_965662505.1 Pseudomaricurvus sp.
CTCGCAAATCGTCGGTCAGCCCGCTGACCGCGAAGCTGCACTTGACGCTCAGGCACGCTCATTGGCGCTCTTGAAAAATAGTAACTCGATCCTGCCTCTGCAGCCGTCCGGTGTGAATGTCTTTTTGCGCGGCATCGATCCACTAGAGGCGGCACAGGCGGGTTTGACGCCCGTCGAAACGCTGGAAGAGGCTGACCTCGCCATAATGCGCACGTCCGCCCCGTGGCGGAGCGAACATCCCGGCTGGGTCATGGGGCGTTCGCAACATGAAGGCGATTTGTCGTTTTCAGCCGATAGTGAAGACCTCAAAGCCATAACGGCTGCGGCGCGTGTTGTGCCTACCATTGTCACGATCTATATGGATCGGCCAGCAATTCTTACTCCGCTGCGCGACGCCACAGCCGCATTGATTGCTGATTTTGGCGTAAGTGATAAGGCATTACTTCGGGCAGTGACGGGCCAAACTCCATTTTCCGGGCGCCTACCCTTCGAACTTCCCTCCAGTATGAAAGCGGTGGAAAAGCAGCTTGAAGACGTACCTTTCGATTCCAGCCAACCGCTATACCCCTATGGTTATGGCTTGCAGTTGGAAGCGATGAATGGGGTGGCGCCGAAACCGGTGCCTACACCTGCCTGGGCAATCGCGCGTGCTGAGCAGGCGCAAGGATATTCGTCGGCAGCGACCCCCATAGGCGAACTTATGGAAGACCCATCGGCGCGCGAAATCCTCATTCGCTATCTTCCCGCTGTGGTGCAGTCTGGCAATATAGATCGAATGGGCGGGATCACACTGCGTAAATTGCAGCAGATGGCACCACAAATGGTGAGTGACTCTGCACTTGAAACTATCGATGCGGAGTTGTCTCAGTTGGAGCCGGCACAGTAGGCGCTTATCAGCTAGGACGTCCTGACTCGTCTTCTGATTATCGACACTGGTGCCTGCGAGGACATCTGAATCTTGGGCTGATTCGCCGTAAGTTGTTTCACAACGCGGCGAAACACCGATTCAATCCGTACCGACACCTGTAAACGTTTACATGTCGCACATAGGTATCTAAAATATCTTTTCAGACTGAGCCCCAAATCTCGGGCAAACAACGGATCAGAACAATAACAACTTGTGAGATCGATTATGACTTCAACATCCCGTAAAAGCTGGATTAAACGGCTGCTAGCTGCTTTGCTGATTCTAGTGTTACTGGCTGCCGCCAAAGCGGCGTACGAAATGTACTCCCGCGGATTCTGGAAAGTACCTGTGTACGAAAGCGAGGCGCCGGCCATTCCCGAACTCCAACGTCCAGCGGTACTGGTGTTCTCCAAAACCAATTCGTTCAAACATGAAGAGGCCATTCCCGCCGCCGAGACGTTATTCCGCCAGTTGGGTCAGAAAAACGGCTGGTCGGTGTACGTCACTGAAAACGGCGCGGTACACAACCCGGCCGATCTGACCCGTTTTGACGCCATCATCTGGAATAATGTCACCGGCGATGTACTCACGGTAGAGCAGCGCACTGCCATGAAAGACTGGATTGACAACGGTGGCGGCTGGATTGGCCTGCACGGCGCCGGCGACAGCTCTTCGGAATGGGACTGGTATATTGATTCGCTGGTGGGTGCCCGCTTTACCGCCCACCCGTACCCCAACCAGTTCCAGCAAGCGACCTTGCATCCGGAGTCTGACGATAGCATTGTCAGTCACCTGCCTAATCCCTGGGTGCGTACCGATGAGTGGTATTCGTTTGAAGCCAGCCCCCGAAACAAGGACTACAACATCCTCGTCACCATTGATGAACACAGTTATGAGCTCGATTTCCGTGGCGAAGATCTGAGCATGGGTGATGACCACCCACTGATTTGGAAACACTGTTCAGGCCAGGGGCGAGCCCTCTATTCCGCCATCGGTCATACCGCCGCCAGCTACAGCGAACCTGCCTACGTCACTCTGTTGGAGCAAGCCGTGATCTGGGCAGCCGGGTTCAACGGCAATGAGTGTCAGAATCAAAGTCCCTAGACCATCTGGGCCAGGACAGTTGTGAACTACGCCAGCTTTGGCAAACAGCCGAAGATACAAAGCGGCAGGCGGGAGTGCTACGGCGCCTGATCAACCAACGAAACCACCGCACTTATGATACCAATAGGAACACAAGGAGAACATCAATGGCAAAAGTCAGAATGGGCATGGTCGGTGGTGGCGAGGGAGCTTTCATCGGTGCCGTGCATCGCTGGGCCGCCGCGCTGGATGGAGAAATAGAACTGGTTTGCGGTGCCTTTAGCAGCGATCCGGAAAAGTCCGCACGCTCCGGCGCCGCCTTGCATCTTCCCGCCGAGCGGGTTTACCCCAGCTATCAAGCGATGATAGAGGGCGAAGCGGCCCTGCCCGCCGAACAGCGCATGCAGTTTGTCGCCATTGTCACCCCCAATCACATGCACTTTCCCGTGGCTCAAGCTTCTTTAAGTGCGGGCTTTCATGTGATGTCTGACAAGCCCGCTACCTTTACCCTCGACGAAGCCCTGCAACTGCGCGAGCTGGTTAATGAAACCGGCCTGCTCTACGGCCTGACTCACGCCTACACTGGTTACCCCATGGTAAAAGAGGCGCGTCAACGGGTCGCTGCCAACCAACTGGGATCAATCCGCAAAGTAGTAGTGGAGTATCCACAGGGTTGGCTCGCCTCTGCGGAAGACGAAGCCGACAACAAGCAGGCCGCTTGGCGCCTTGATCCAAAACAGGCAGGCATCAGCTGCTGTATCGGCGACATCGGCGTGCACGCAGCCAATTTGGCCGAATACATAACGGGTAGTCACATCAGCAAAATCTGCGCTGATCTCACTCCCGTCGTCCCCGGTCGCCAACTCGACGACGACGGTAGCATTTTGCTGCGTTTCGATAACGGCGCCAAAGGTGTACTCATGGCCAGCCAGGTCAGTGTCGGCGAAGAGAACGCACTCAAAATCCGCGCCTACGGTGACCAGGGTGGGCTGGAGTGGTCGCAGCAGGAACCCAATACTTTGTGGCTGAAATACAACGACCGCCCCACAGAAATGCTTCGCACCGGCCTGCCCTATCTCGGCACCCTGGCCCAGGCCAACACCCGCACTCCCAACGGTCATCCGGAGGGCTATCTGGAAGCCTTTGCCAATATCTACATGGCCTTTGCCGGTCAGATTCGAGCGTTTGAGTCGGGATGTGTCGCGGATGAACGTTCAGTCGACTGCCCCGGCATTAACGAGGCCGTGCGCGGTATGGCCTTTATTGAGCTGGCGGTTGCCGCCAGCAACAGTGAGGTGAAGTGGCATGCGTTTCCAGATCACCAAGCAACATAAGGAGTAAACCGATGTCCACCATGAAAGGCCCCGCGATTTTTTTGGCCCAGTTTGTCGGCCCCGATGCCCCCTTTGACAACCTGCACAACATTACTCAATGGGCAGCCAAACTGGGTTACAAGGGCGTACAGATACCCACTTGGGAATCGAGCCTGATTGATTTGCGCAAAGCCGCCGAGAGCAAAACGTATTGCGATGAACTGAAAGCCACCTGCGCCGCCAACGGGGTTGAGATCACTGAGCTGTCGACCCATCTGCAGGGACAGCTGGTCGCCGTGCACCCTGCCTACGATGAGCTGTTTGATGGCTTTGCGCCAGAATCCGTCCGTGGCAATCCACAAGCGCGTCAACAGTGGGCTGTTGAGCAACTGATGCTGGCCGCCAAAGCCAGCGCCAACCTCGGTCTGAAAAATCATGCCACGTTTTCTGGTGCTTTACTTTGGCACACTGCCTACCCCTGGCCGCAACGTCCGTCTGGACTTGTGGAAACTGGCTTTAAAGAATTGGCTGAACGCTGGCTCCCCATTCTGAATGCGTTCGATGCTGCGGGTGTCGACCTTTGTTATGAAATCCACCCAGGCGAAGACTTGCACGACGGAATTACCTTCGAGCGTTTTTTGGAAGCAACGGGTCATCACCCGCGTTGCAACATTCTTTACGACCCCAGTCACTTTCTTCTGCAACAATTGGATTACATACAGTTTATTGATTACTACCACGACCGTATCAAGATGTTTCATGTCAAAGATGCGGAATTTAAGCCCAATGGACGCAGCGGTATCTATGGCGGCTATCAAGGCTGGAAAGATCGTCCAGCTCGTTTCCGATCACTGGGTGATGGCCAAGTGAATTTCAGTGCAATATTCAGCCAGTTCGCCAAATACGGTTTTGATGGCTGGGCGGTACTCGAATGGGAATGTTGTCTGAAACACCCCGAGGACGGCGCTAAGGAAGGAGTCGATTTTATCAATCAGCACATCATTCGTACCACCGATAAAGCCTTCGATGACTTTGCTGGAAGCGGCACGGACGAAACGGCCAACCGCCGCATTCTCGGCCTAGACTGAAACTGATCAGTAACAGAGGAGCTTTTCACAATGTTATTACTGCAAAAGCGGTCCCATTACATAAAAGTCACAGGTTTACTGGCGGCCTTGTTGATTTCGCCCATTATCGCTGCCGACCCCACCATCGACTGCCCGCTACGCGACGCGCCCTTCTCGCTCGAATCGCCGTTGATCGATGTGATGCTGAGTGAGCAAGCCAGTGCCATTGTTAACCACCATATGGACGGTGCGCTGGAGAAAATGCCAGAGCACTTCGCCAGTACCCAACCGCCCTCATTCAGCGCGATCCTGAATGTTCGCACCCTCGCCTCTATGGCACGCTTTGATCCTGCCAAGCTGCCCCGGGTCGAACAGGAACTGTCGGAGCTCAAAGTTTCCGACAGTGACCGAACCGCTCGCTGTGCCCGTTACGACGTGACACCGCCTAAACTTGACGTGCCAACTGGAAAGCCGCGCTTGCTGCTATTTGAAAAAATCAACGGTTTCAAAGATGTGCCTTCATTCAATGCCGCCCATCGTCTGCTGCAAGACATGGCCAAGCGCGAAGGCTGGGCGCTGGCCAGTACCGATAATGGTGCAGTGTTCAATGCCAAACAGCTCAAGCAGTTTGATGCGGTAATCTGGAATAACATCAGCGGTGATGTGTTGACCTTGAGCCAGCGGCAGGCGTTCCGCCAATATATTGAACAGGGCGGCGGTTTTGTCGGCATTCACGGCTCCGGCGGCGATCCGACCTATTTCTGGGACTGGTACGCCGACGAACTGATCGGTGCCCGCTTTAGCGGTCACCCCAAAGACCCTCAGATTCAAGAGGCCCGGGTGGTTGTGGAAAATAACCACAGCGGTATCGGTCAGGGACTCCCCACCGAATGGAATATGAACGAAGAGTGGTACTCGTTTAAAACCTCACCGCGTGATAAGGGTGCCACGATAATCGCCACACTGGATGAATCCACCTACAACCCGGTAGGTCATCACGGCGTTGACCTTCGTATGGGCGATCACCCTATCGCCTGGAGTCGCTGTATCAACAGTGGTCGCTCGTTTTATTCGGCTATTGGCCATAACCCCGAAGTGTACGACGATGCTAACCATCAAAAATTACTGCTTCAGGGCATCCTCTGGGCGACCGATCAAACTGACGAGCAATGCAGCCATAAACGCTAAAAGACCAGCTATGCATGGCGGCACATTCAGTTCATGAAATCTCCGCACCTTAATGTTTGTCATGCATTAAGCCGGGCTCGTCATTCACTTAGCGGGGTTTGCGAACCTTAGAGGCGACAGCTGAAGAGCCTCGCACCATCAACTGATGCGGCAAAATAACTTGTTTGGGTAATGCTGGTGTTTCCGCCAGCGCTTCCAGCATCAATGTCATGGCCATCTTGCCAATATCACTGCGGGGCTGATGTACAGTGGTTAAAGGTGGGTAGCAGTAGGTGGCGGAATCAATGTCATCAAAACCGGCAATGGACAACTGGGAAGGAATATCCAATCCCAGATCGCGCGCCGCGTGCATGGCCCCAATAGCCATTTCATCACTGGCACAAAACAAGGCGGTAGGTTTGCTGTGTTGCTTCAGCAGACGACACGTTGCCTCATAACCCGCCCCCAGGCTGTAGTCGCCTTGCTCTATCAAACTTGGTTTGCTTGGCAAACCCGCATTGGCCAATGCTGCCTGATAACCAGCCAGGCGTTGCTCACACAATGGCGAGTCTTTAGGCCCGTTGATATAACCAATGCGTTTATGGCCCAAACTGAGCAGATGATCGACCATCTCCTGCGCAGCCAGGCTGTTGTTGATGACCACACTGGGTACGCTGGGGGGACCGATGTATTCACAGGCCATGACCACTGGAACAACCGGATCCGACTTACGGGTATTGGTTTCAGATGCGACAGGTACCTCGCTCCCTAGACAAATCAGCCCATCCGCTTGACGCTGGCGCACGAGCTGAACATAAGCCTGCTCGCGCTCGCTGCTCTGCAAGGTGTCACCCAGCAGTATGCGATAACCCATTTCACTGGCCTTGATTTCGATGCCCTGAATCACCGCCGAAAAAAAGGGGTTACTGATGTCCGGTACCAGCACCACCACGTTGTTGGTGCGGCGGCGGCGAAAATTACTCGCCAGTGCATTGGTGACATAGCCACTTTTCTTGACTGCCACCATGACTTTATCGCGGGTAGTGTCTGCCACCGACTCGGGTTTGGACAGGGTTCTTGAAACCGTGGCAATGGAAACCCCCGCCAGTTTGGCAACGTCCTTGATGGAAACCATGGTTTTTCCGTCTGCTAAAAATTGCCATCTTAACACTAACTGTCAGTGATGGGGTCGGTAGTAACCGTTCATTCAGACGCCGCCGCTGACATCGCCCACACCATCGCCTTGCGGATCAGTTCTTGGTATTCAGGCACACTGTAAGTTGCAGCCTGGTGACCAATCGCTGAATAGAACACCTTGCCCTGCCCCAGCTGATGTTGCCAGGCAATGGGGTGTTCGCCTTCCATACGATCATTTAGACCCATCCAGTTTTCACCCTTGGTAATGTAGGAAGATTCATCCAGAGTCAACAAAATATCATAGCCCTTGTCACGAGGACTGGCGTCAAAGGCGTACCACTCTTCTGCCTTAACGTTCCACGGGCTCTGCAGATGGGATGTTAGCTCGGATGCGTTATCAACCACCAACACATCAGCATCTTGAAACTGTGGCTCCATGGTATGACCGACAAACTGTGCACCTATCAAAGTATCCACGTACCAGTCCCAGGCGTATTTGAAATCGCCACCACTGGCGTGCAGACCGACCCAGCCACCGCCTTGCTGTATCCACTGTTGAAGAGCAACGCGCTGCTCCTCTGTCAACACATCGCCGGAGACGTTGTTCCAGACCACCAGATCAAACTTTTTCAATTCCTCGACATTGTGGGTAGCGCCATTGTTACTGATAAAAATATCCCAGCCTTGTTCATCAGCAATGCGTTGCAGCATGGCATCGGCGGCAGGAATACCCTCTTTATGGATATATCCATTGGTTTTATTTAAGACCAATACCGCAGGGCGCTGCATCTCAGGGATGACGGGCGCTACGGTTTCGTAACTTTCGCGCGGGATCAATCCGTTTTCTTTCAACTTCAGATAAGCCCGTGCCCCCAGACCGGCGACCAGAACCAACACGACCACGGCACTGATCTTCAGTGTCTTTTTCACATTCATCGCAGTATTCCTTACTATCAGATGACGCCCGCTTCCATCTGTTTTACGGCGTAGTCACAGGCTCTGGCAGTAAAAGCCATGTAGGTCAGTGAAGGGTTGACGCAGGAAGACGACGCCATAAACGACCCATCGGTGACAAACAGATTGGGCACATCGTGGGCCTGGTTGTGTTTATTGAGGACAGACTGAGTCGGGTCATCCCCCATCCGCGCTGTGCCCATTTCGTGAATACCGGAACCAGGGATCGACAGGTTTTCCACATCACCAAACGACATGGTAAATGCCGCACCACCCGCCTCCATAATGCGTTTACCCTGGGCCTGAATGTCTCGCGCCATGGCTTTTTCGTTCTCGCCCCAGTTGAACTCGAACGCCACTTGCCGCATGCCATAGCGATCTTTCTTATTGCTCAGATACACACGGTTTTTGGGGTTTGGCAGACATTCGCCAAAGGCGCCGGCGTAAAACGTCCAGGTATTTGGCAGCTGGCTCAGACTATCTTTGAGACCTGCGCCAAAGCCCTTTTTGTTAAACTGCCCCATCCAGTTACTGCTATTGATGGCGGTCTGATAGCCATAACCACGCACAAAATCCAGCTCTTCTTCTTGGCCTGGCAAGTTACGGAAACGAGGTATGTACAACCCGGCTGGACGGTTACCGTAAAAATACGTGTCGCGGTTATCGGCAAACATGCCCACCGTACCCAGTCCCAGAAAGTGATCCATCAAGTTCTGTCCCAGCACGCCGCTGCGGTTGGCCAAGCCATTAGGGAAGGCCTCGCTGGTGGAGTTAAGCAACAACTGTGTGGAACCTACGGTGGAAGCACACAGGAACACCACCCGCGCAGTAAACTCATGACGCTCCAGAGTCTCCGAATCAATCACATGCACTTTACTAATGCGCTTGGTGTCTTCATCGTATTCCAGTTTCTCCACCACCGAGTTGGGACGCAGTGTCATTTTCTGAGTCGCACGGGCCGCCGGCAATGTAGAACTCTGTGAGCTGAAGTAGCTGCCAGTAGAGCACCCGTTTTCGCAGGGACCACAATAATGACAGGCTGCCCGACCGGGCAGGTTTTCAGTGAGAATCGCCGTACGGGCGTTGGTCAGAGTGATCTCCGGTGCATTTTTCTTCAACCGTTCTTGGATGGTTTCCTCGACCGCAAACCAGGGCATGGGCTTCTGGAATTCGCCGTCCGGTAGCTGTGGCAGACCTTCTTTGCGACCATTTACACCAATAAACTTTTCGACATAGCTGTACCAGGGCGCAATTTCGTCGTAGTCCACCGGCCAGGGAATACCATGGCCATCTTTAGCATTGGCCTTGAAGTCTTCTTCACTCAATCGATATGTTTGGCGACCCCACATTAGTGAGCGACCGCCGACGACACCGCCGCGGAACCACTGAAACTCGGAACCTTCGTCAGTGGCATAGGGATTCAATTTATCGTTGTTCCAAAAATGCATATTGGCCGTACGGAAGGCATAAAGCTTACTTTGCACTTCGTAGTTTTCCGCTTCTAGCTCACGCTGGGGCTTACCGTTAAACGGTATTTTCCAGCTGGGGGCGTGTTCACCCAAATACCCGGTACCATGCTGCAGGTCGCGACCGCGTTCCAGCACCAGTACCCGCAAGCCTTTTTCAGTCAGTTCTTTTGCAGCCCAGCCACCGGTAATTCCGGAGCCCACGACAATGGCATCAAAGTCATAATTTTTTGTGGTAATCATATCTGGCTATCCGTATTCAGTTCAGTCAACTCAGCGGTAAAATGCAAAAGGCGCCCAAGTGGTGTCGCCTGGTTTGCGCGGATAATGACCGTCAAATTTCATCGGCATGGGGTTGTAACGCAGTACCTGCTTGGCACCCACTTCCGAAGTGAAAAAGCCCCAGATAGTCAGCTCTTTAAACTGACAGATAAACGGCGCATCACTAATGTAAGCACGGCGCACATTGCCCTGTGCATACCAGGAACTGTCACCAGCCGCATTTTCCAGGGCCTCCAGTACGGACAGCTGTTGTTCTGCGTTTAGCTTGTCATAAGGCGCACCCAGCTCCTGAGGGACACGGGTTTCTAAATCCTTCAGGCCAGCCATAAAAAGGGCGCGCTCATCGTCGTTCAGCCAATCCTGCACCATCAACTCAATAAAATGCGGTACGCCGGCATCAATGGCTCCTGGCGTCTCAGTGCGGGGGATGACCGTCTCGGCGGCAGCGGCAATTATCGCACGCTGCTGTGAAGTAAATAGATTCGCGGGCTGTTTGACGTAGTCATCGGCTGCAGCCAGATAGGTCATCTGGGATTGGTTCAGAGCCAGGGCATGCCCGGAAATAGTGGCAGTACCCACCAAAACGGCGGCACACTGCAGAAACTCTCTTCGATTCATTCTGGAACCCTCTGGTTATTTTTATGACTTTTCAATATTCATATCAACATAGTGGGCCGGGGCACTGAGACCTACTACGAACTATAGGTAGATATTGTACAACAAAATAATGTAATCGTTTACATTTTAATGTCTTGATTTTCTAATAAATCCCAAAAAATCTTTATAAAAACTAGCTTGGTGCCGGAAACCAGCAAAGAGAAAATTGGAGTATCAAGGGTATAATGTCTACACCCCCTCTCTCAGAGGCTTGGCGGATCGCCGCCTCAGAATTAAACCCGGATACCGACTTAACGTTGCGTCACTACAAAGCCAAGCATAATAGGATTCAAACAACTGTTCGACGCGATCACTATTGATCGCGTCGAGAGATCATTTTAAAGAATTAACTTTTATGAGCTCATTGTGTTATTTCGTTCTTTCAAAAGGTTCAACACACCTTCTTTCTCCATGGCGGCATAATATTTCTCGACCTGACTGCTCCAGTCTGCTTGATCTTGCGGAAGACTTCCAAACACCGCTTGCAAGCCGAGCACTTCTGTTACAGGGGAAACACCTTTCGCTTCTGCGCCTTTGACGAGTCCCATCAAGGCTTCCGAAAAAGGATCAATAATGTCATAACTCGCCCTCGCGCCAGAGCTGTCCGGGTCACGAACTCCCTGCAGATAACGAATCCAACCGGCAAGCGCAAGTGCCAGCAACGATGCATCGACACCGTCATTCAGTAATTGACGCGCACTGGCGAGCCAACGCTGGGGGATCTTCTGTGAGCCATCCTGAGCAATTTGATCGGTGCGGTGATTCAGCGAGGCATTGGAAAAACGATCCAAAAGCTCCTGCTTATAAGCATCCAAATCAAAACCGTCGGGGACATTTAATGTCGGGGTTACCAGAGCCATGTAGTCTTGTACGAAGCCTTTCAGATCTGGATCCCCCATGACCTGATGAACGTAATCGTAACCGGACAGGTAGCCCAAATAAGCGATGATCGAATGACTGCCATTGAGCAGTCTCAGTTTCATTTCCTCAAACGGTGCAACGTCATCCACCAGCATTGCACCAACGGATTCCCAATCCGGCTTGTCACTGGCAAAATGATCTTCAATGACCCATTGCGAGAAAGGCTCTGTCACCACGGCGCCTTGATCAGAAACGCCCAGGCTGTCTTGTAATTCCAGCAAAGTCTGTTCAGTTACCGCCGGCACGATTCGATCTACCATGGAGCAAGGGAAAGCCACATGCTGCTCCAGCCATTCCGCGATGGAAGGATTAACGCGCTGCACAAATGAATTGACTACATTTTTTAACAGTTTGCCGTTGTGGGAAAGATTATCACAGCTCAGCAGAGTAATCGGCGCCTCTAATTTCTGGCGTTGCTCCAGTGCCGCCACGATATAACCAATCGCCGATTTAGGTGCAGTTTGGTAGTGCTCTAAATCCCAAAGAATATCCGGGTTCTCCCAGTTAATATCTGGCGTGCCAGGATTGTGGCAATAGCCTTTCTCTGTAATCGTTAAGGTAACGACTTTGATATCGGGATCAGACAGCGCATTGATCAGCTGTTGGGGGGCTTCCGGGGCGACCAACACTGACTGAATGGCACCAACCACTTTGGTTTCTGCGTGATTGCTGTCTTTCTCAATCAGACAATAGAGTCCATCCTGAGGCTGCAGTTGGTTGCGAACTCCGGGGCTGCGCAAGCTGGCTCCGATTATGCCCCAGTCACCGCCTTTCTCGTTAAGTAGCTTATCGGTGTAATCGGCCTGGTGACCGCGATGAAAGGCCCCAATACCCAGATGCACAATGCCCGCCTTGAGAGACGTGCGGTCATAACCCGGGACAGGCCCTGATACTTGTTTCAGAGTTTCGTTGTTCAGACGTAGCATGAATTTTATTTCCCGAATTACAGTTTGTACGCTTCTTTCGCCAGGCGGTAGCTCAAATCATGAGCCAGCTCCATAGCCTCATCTTCACCGAGACGATGTTCGGCAACCAACTGGGCCAGGAAGGCACAGTCCATTCGACGCGCCACATCGTGACGAGCCGGAATAGACAGAAAAGCTCGGGTATCATCGTTAAAACCTACGGTATTGTAGAAACCGGCAGTTTCTGTGATTTGTTCACGGTAGCGACGCATCCCTTCAGGGCTGTCATGGAACCACCAGGCAGGCCCGACTTTCAACGCAGGGTAATGACCGGCTAAAGGCGCCAGCTCGCGGCTGTAACTGGTTTCGTCCAGAGTAAAGACAATCATGCTAAAACGGGGATCGCTGCCGACTTTATTGAGCAGTGGTCGCAGAGCCTGAACATATTCCGTCTGTACCGGAATATCGGCGCCTTTGTCGCGACCAAAGGCGGTAAACAAATCCTCATTATGGTTGCGATAGCAACCGGGATGCAGCTGCATAACCAGACCATCATCCAGGCTCATCAAAGCCATCTCGGTCAGCATTTGCGCACGAAATGTCTCAGCTTGCTCTGGCGTTGCGGAACCGCCAATCACGACAGAAAAGAGCTGGTGCTTATCCTCTGAAGACAGGTCTTCCGTCTTAGCCGTAGGATGGCCATGATCTGTAGACGTCGCACCAAAGCGCTTAAAGTAATCACGGCGTTGACGCAGTGCATTCAGATAATCATCAAAGGTTTTAATCTCGATACCGGTTATCTCACCCAGCTTTTTGACGTTATCCGCAAACCCTTCAAATTCAGGATCAATCACAGGGTCGGGACGAAATGCCGTGATGACCCGGCCCTTCCAGTCACTGTTTTGGATAGTTTGGTGATGACGCAAATCATCCAGAGGTGATTCGGTTGTCGCAATCAACTCAATATTGAATCGCTCAAACAGGGCGCGAGGCAAAAACTCAGGCTTTTGGAGACAGCCTTGAATGTGATCGAAATAACGATCAGCGCTTTCTTTCGTTAGGGCTTCCGTCAACCCGAAGACTTCAAAAAACACATGATCCAGCCACATACGACTGGGTGTTCCGCGAAACAGATAATAATGCTCCGCAAACCGTTGCCATACCTTGCGGGGATCCGTTTCTACCGCACCACCATCTTTACGCTTGATGCCCAGCTCTTCCATGCTGACACCCTGACTGAACAGCATCCGCAGCACATAATGGTCAGGCTGCACCAACAGCGCCGCCGGGTTTTCAAACGGTTCGTTATTGGCAAACCAACTTGGGTCCGTATGACCATGGGGACTGATGATCGGCAACGCTTTTACGCTTTGGTAAAGCTTGCGAGCAATTTCCCGGGTGTGGGGATCTGCCGGAAACAGCCGGTCTGAATGCAGACTCATGGTCATGAGGAACCTCTTGGATTGATGTTAAATAAGATTGGTATCCGTTAGCGATACCCAGGATGATGACCAGCTTACCGTGAAGCCTCCAGGCGCTTAAAATTGCCTGGCTTTTGTGCTCTGCGTTTTTCTGTTTTACGGTATTGTATTGAAAGAAACGCCAATCGAATGGTAAAATGGTCAGACCAATTTGTGAAAGAATCCCATAATAACCGCCGCCCCGTCAAGTAAAGGCCGCAGGGTGTGAGCATGCTCTAGACTGCATGTACTAATACATTCACTGATTTTAAGAGAAGCAACATAATGCCTTCCATTGTAGCGCAGCGTTTTCCCCACTGCCTGTCGTCTGTGCGTCGGATTCTGACACTATTAGCAGTCCTATTCACAGTGTGCAGCTGTACCCCCCAAAACGACGGTTCACAGGTGCTGCATTTGGCGCACGGGATGCCTGCAGATCATCCCGTCAATAAAGCCATGGAGATGATGGACACACGACTGCAGGAACTGTCCGGTGGCACCATGCGGATAGAAATCTATGCCAATGGGCAACTGGGGTCCGAGAGAGACCTCCTCGAGCTGTTGCAAATTGGCAGCCTGGCCATGACCAAAGTCTCTGCGAGTCCTCTGGAAAGCTTCGTCCCCACCTATAAGATCTTCAGCATTCCTTATGTGTTTCGCGACCATGACCACTTTTGGCAAATGCTGGAAAGCCCGCTGGGACGTGATTTGCTGGTTTCCTCTGAGCCCGTGCTTTTACGAGGCCTTGGCTACTATGATGCAGGCAGCCGCAGTTTTTACACCAACAAACCCATAAATACCCCCGATGATCTCAAAGGGATGAAAATCCGGGTTCAGAAAAGCGTCACGTCAGTTGAAATGGTTAAGAGATTGGGCGGCGCAGCCACCCCGATCGCCTGGGCAGAGCTCTATACCGCACTGCAACAAGGGGTGGTTGATGGCGCAGAAAACAATATCCCCAGCTTTTACCTGTCCAAGCACTATGAGGTCTCACCATACCTCTCACTGGATGAACACACCTATGTACCCGATGTCCTCCTGATAGGATTACCGGTCTGGAATAGCTTATCTCCGCAGCAGCAAGAGTGGTTACAGCAAGCAGCGGATGACTCGATCGCCTATCAGCGAGAACTTTGGGCGCTAAAAACACAGGAATCCCTTGAGGCATTACAGGCCAAAGGTATTGAAGTGATCACACCGGACAAAGAGCTGTTTCGCGAAAAAGTTTTGCCCATGCACCGGGCCTACGACAACACACCACTGGGAGAGCTGATGGATGCCATTCAAAACCTTCCGTAATGCTTATGGCCGCTGTATCAGCCACATCGACAAGGCAGTCCAATACCTTCTTATACTGCTAATGGCCGTTATGGTCATCAACGTCTTATGGCAGGTAGCCACGCGATTTTTACTGGGTGACCCCAGTTCGTATACCGAAGAAATTGCACGATTTCTGTTGATATGGATTGGTATGCTGGGGGGATGTTACGCCTACCGAGTTGGCGCCCACCTGGGGCTCGATCTTCTCTCAAGCTATCTAGAGGGAACGGCTCGCAAGCGCCTGTCATGGGTCATAAGCGGCGCAGTGATCGCTTTTTCGGGAAGTGTTCTGATCTATGGTGGCGGTAATCTGGTGCACGTCACCTACATACTTCATCAGACTTCGGCCTCTTTGGAAATCCCAATGGCTTTCATCTATACCGTTTTGCCGATCTCCGGCATATTACTGTGCTGTTTTAGCCTGGACGAAATACTGTCCGACTCAAGCCACCTAACAAACCACGAAGCGATCTGAGGGTACATCATGGAATTATCAGGCGCTGCGCTACTGATCAGTTTTTTCATTCTGCTGTTTTTGAACATACCGGTAGCCATCTGCATCGGTATTGCCACCCTGTTGGCCATGCTTTTTTCCATCGATTTTACGGCGGCCACCACCACCATTACTCAGCGAATGGCAGGCGGTATGAACAGCTTTGCCCTGCTGGCCATTCCGTTCTTTATCCTTTCAGGCCTGCTCATGGGGCGAGGGGGAATCGCTCATCGATTGATTGAATTCGCCAAAGCCCTCATTGGCAGCTTACCCGGCGGGCTGGCGCTGGTGAATGTCATTTCGTGCGCTCTGTTCGGCTCAATTTCGGGTTCTGCGGTAGCGGCCACGTCTGCCATCGGTGGCTTTATGGTGCCCACCATGAACAAAGAAGGCTATGACAAAAACTTTAATGGTGCGATCACTGTGGCGGCCTCCACAACAGGGCTGCTGATTCCTCCCAGCAATATTCTGATCGTCTACTCTCTGGCCAGCGGAAGCGTATCCATCGCCGCCCTGTTTATCGCAGGCTATGTGCCCGGATTATTGCTGACCCTCGCCCTGATGGCCATTGGCGCCATTTACGCCCACCGTAAAGGCTATCCAACCGCGGACCGTCTGCCCCTGAGAGAAGCCCTGCCCAAATTACTGGATGCCGTTCCCAGTCTTTTACTGATCGTCATTGTGATCGGGGGTATTGTGGGCGGTGTATTTACCGCGACAGAAGCGAGCGCCATTGCGGTTCTCTACTCCCTACTGCTCGCTGTTGGCTTTTATCGAGAAGTTAAACCTGGAGAGCTGCCCGCTATTCTACTCAAAGCCGCTGAAACCAGTGCGGTAGTACTACTGCTGATTGGTACATCCACCGCGATGTCCTGGATGCTGTCTTTTGAGAACATTCCTCAAACCATCAGCCAAACACTGCTGACATTGTCTGAAAATCCACTGCTGATTCTGCTGATCATCAACCTGATTTTACTGGTGGTGGGAGCGTTTATGGACATGACGCCGGCAGTGCTGATCTTCACCCCGATTTTCTTGCCGGTCGTGACCGAGCTGGGCATCTCGCCACTTCACTTTGGGATGATGATGATCCTGAACTTATGCATCGGACTCTGCACTCCACCGGTGGGGAGCGTGCTCTTTGTGGGTTGCAGTATCGCCAAAACCTCAATGACGGCGATCATACGGCCGTTGCTGCCGATGTACTTTGCCATGATTGCAACGCTGGCATTGATTACCTATGTCCCGGCGCTCAGCGAGTGGCTGCCCAGACAATTTGGGCTGTATTGATATGATGCCGTTATTGATGAGGCATATTCTGAGGATACAACTATTGAGGTAGTACTGATATTGAAGCAGTACGAGCCTTGGTGGAAGCGCAAAGTGGAGTGAATGAAAGTAAATTCACTCCATACTGACGGTTTTACTTCTTATCAAGCAGTTCCCGATCCGCAGCAATCGCCTGATTGATATGCGACCGCATAGCTTGCTGAGCAGCCAATGGATCTCGGTTCTGCAACGCCTCAAAAATAGCCCGATGCTCTTTGGCGGACGGATGAACTCCCTCCTCCCTCACCCTTTCATGGAACAAAGCACTGATTTCAGAGCGATTGCGCAAATCCCACAACCAGCTGACCATGGAGGCCAAAGCACTGTTTTGTGAGGCTTCCGCTAAAATACAGTGGAAACGCTGGTCCGCCTCTTCACTGATAGAGCCTTTTTGATCTTCCTGCTCCATCAGCTCCAAAGCCTGTTCCAGCTCATCCATTTGCGCCGATGTAATACGAGCTGCCGCCAGAGTGACGATCTCGGATTCCAGCAACCGGCGAGCCTCCAGAATCTCAAAAGGACCGGGGCCTTCATCCCGCAGGCCTGGTCTATCGACAACCTGATCACGGACGTAGATACCAGAGCCAGTTCGAATTTCCACCAACCCCCCAATCTCTAGCGCGATCATCGCCTCCCGAATGGTCGGTCGACTGACTTCAAACCGTTGAGCCAAGTCACGTTCGGAGGGTAGCCGCTCCCCTGACTCCAGCTGACCGCTGGTTATCAGGGCTTCAATTTGATTGGCTATTTCGAGGTAGAGGCGGCGAACCTTAATGGCTTCAATGTGCATAGTATCAACTGGTCAACAGATCTAATGGTCAATCCAGTAGTTTCACAAGATCCAAACATGCTGTCAATTTAATTGAACTACGGGATAAGTGGTCTATATAACACCACCGCACTACAGATCGCTGATTTTTAGGCAAAAAAACCCCAAAGAATCACCGAGTTAGGAGCCAATGAAAGTATCAAAAACACTGGCTTGCAGACCCGGCTATCTTTGGGGGTGAGAGAGACCACGATCTCACAGTAAGTGTGGTTTTCACCACGGAGACTTGTTGCTCGTTAGCACAAGACCGACATAAATCGTCAAACTTGCCCTGTATAAACTTTTACTTAATAGCAGCGCCTTTAGCCTGCATGGATTCCAACGTATGAATCACACCGTGTAATTCGGCCAATCCTTTCAAACGACCCACGTAGGAATAACCTGGGTTCACCCCAGTCTGACCAACCTCTTCGCCCATTAGATGGCCGTGATCAGGACGCATGGCGATTTCGATGTCGTCTCGCCCCTGACCAGCGCGCTCTTTCTCTTCTGACAATAGAGCTCCGATCAGTCCAACCATGTCATTGTCGCCACCAAGATGCTCGGCTTCGTAAAACGAGCCATCCGCTTCACGGGTAACATTGCGCAAATGAACAAAATGAATGTGTGAACCAAACTCACGAGCCATGGCCACCAGATCATTATCCCCGCGCGCCCCAAAAGAACCAGCACACAGCGTCAAGCCATTGCTGACACTTGGAACAGCGCCCAAAATCTTGCGGGCATCCTCGGCAGTGGATACGACACGCGGCAATCCGAACAAAGAAAATGGTGGATCATCCGGGTGAATGCACATAAGAACACCCACCTCTTCTGCCACGGGGATCACTTCTTTCAAAAAGTGAAAGAGATTGTCCCGGAATCCATCTTCGCCCAAGGCAATGAACGCCTCGATTTCTGTACGAATGCTTTCCCGGTCATAGCTGCCTTCACCACCCGGCAACCCGGCGATGATGTTTTTTTCCAGAAGAACTTTTTCTTCTTCGGTCATCGTCTGTAAACGCTGCTCAGCTCTTACAAGTACATCGTCATCATAATCAGAACGCGCGTTATCTCGCTGAAGGATGTATACATCGTATGCTGCAAAGTCAGCAATATCGAAGCGCAAAGCGTGAGCTTGATTTTTAAGTTTGTACATCAAGTTAGTACGCGTCCAATCGACGACCGGCATAAAGTTGTAGCACACTACATTTACACCGGCTTCGGCGACATTCCGAATGGACTGCTTGTAATTTTCCAGATGGGTCTGCCAATCGCCTGTCATCTTTTTGAGATCATTACTCAGTGGGATGCTCTCAATGACATCCCAAACCAGACCTGCACTTTCAATTTCCTGCTTGCGCTTAACCACTTCATCTACAGGCCAAACATCACCAGTCGGGATGTGGTGCAACGAGGTCACGATTCCGGACACACCTGCCTGAACGATCTTTTCCAATGTGACAGTGTCAGCTGGGCCAAACCATCGCCATGTGCTTTTCATGAATTCTACCCTGTACGGTGATTAACTAATCTTCAAAAATTACGACGTGTATTACTCGCAGTAGAGAGAGCTCAATGTAGTGCGAGCCCACTGTATACGTTTTACAATAACTGCGCCTTTAGCCTACTCCATTCAGCTAGCGGTAAGATGGCTCCCTGATGGCAAACCACTTCTGCGGAAACCTGCATACCCACCTTAACGGCCTCGGGCAATTCAAATCCTGAGAAACGCGCGGCCAGATACCCGCCATTAAAACCATCTCCGGCTCCGGTGGTATCAACCACACCGGCTTGTGCAACGACTGTGATTTCCTGTTGCTGTTTTCCATTCCAGACGGTAATTGGAGACGTGCCATTTTTAATCACAATTTCGGCAACGCCAGAATCCAGTATCCACTTCCGGGCATCTTCTTCACTGCTCACTTCACCACTGCTAATGACATCCTCCAAACTCGGAAGAAACACATCAGTGTGAACCAACATTTCACGATTTACGGTCCGGTACCCGTCAGAGGATGCCCAGAGTCTAGCGCGATAATTATTGTCGTAAATTACCTTACCGCCGGACTGTCTGTAACCAGACACCCAGTCGTAAAATAACTCTCTGGCATCAGTACTCATAAGAGACAGCGTAATGCCCGACAAATAAATGTTCTCAATACTCTGTAACTTGTCCAGCATCGCGTCCAAGTTACTGCGGGTACTGAACAGATGCTTCGCAGCAGAATCGTTTCGCCAGTATGAAAACGACCTCTCGCCGTCAGGCGCATTACTGATCAAATACAACCCGGCCTGATGCTCGCTATCTCTCTCAATAAGATCAGGCGACACACCGTAAGTCTCTGCACACTCAAAAAAACGCTGATCTTGTGCGGCGGTGCCCACCGAAGTGGCCAGAAATGCAGGGGTACCCAGTTGTGCCACAGCGACTGCGGTATTGAACACGTCACCTGCAACGCCCAGTGAATAGCGATCAGACCCAGCGGCGGCCAATTCCAATAAGGGCTCTCCCAAGAAAGCGATACCTGATTGCATGGTCATTGACTCACCTACTAATTTTGCCAGTCTGTGCTTTTCAGCTTATGTATTTGACCAATTAAGCCTGAAAACCTATCACACAGCCAACTGGTAAGGCCAGTTTGCGATATTGACGTAATTTTGTCAACCAATCGCAAGGGAGGACGCAGCCACCTTTTTGGTAACGTCCAGCCTTTGTTAAAACGCCCAGCCTGCCTAGAAATCAGTAAAAACAGGCCAAAACCGACAAATAATTCGCAAAAACCGTTTTCAATCAACACTGTTGCCTATAAAAGACAAACATTCTCTTGTCTGAGATATCGCCGAAACTGTAAACTGGCCTGACCATCTATCCACAAGATGAAGATATATAAAAGGTGGCCTTAACTTCCTGGTCTTTAAGGCTGGCTAGCTAGGTACACCAAAACCGTCACCTGATGATAATTAAGATAAAGAAGAGAGGAATTGGAGAATGAGGTATAACACTCCTGTGAATTTGCTCAGCCGGGCAATTAAACTCGCCAACCATACCCGCAGAAACTGGATGCACTGTGCTGCTCTGGCTCCGGCCATCGCGCTGTCAGCCCCAGGAGCTTTTGCACAGGACAACAGCATGCCATCACTGGCGCTGGAAGAAATTGTGGTAACAGCTCGCCGTAAAGACGAAAGCCTGCAAGATGTGCCCCAAACTGTTAATGCCGTAAGCTCCGAGACACTTAAAGAGCTGAACATTCTTAACTTCCAGGATATGGAAAACGTTGTACCCGGCGTGACACTGGACACTGGAACTACAGGTTATTCAACATCAGCAACCATGCGTGGTGTTGATTTTTCTATTGAGTCTGGCGTTGCACCCACCGTTGAGTTTTATCTAAACGATGCCCCGGTTGAGTCCAACGTGATTTTTACTCAAGTTTTTGATGTTGGTCAGGTCGAAGTGTTGCGCGGACCTCAGGGAACTCTCCGCGGCCGCTCCTCCCCTTCCGGTGCGATTACCGTCAAAACACGTGATGTGAACCTAGAAGAATTGGGTGGCTATTTAAACGCTACAGGTACAGATCAAGGCGGCAGCAACTATCAGGGAGCCATCAATATTCCTTTGATCGAAGGCAAATTGGGCCTTCGAGTGGCTGGTGTTCTTGACGAGAATGACGTCAATCAGGTGGAAAGCGTTTTCAATGATGCCGATCCTGATGCAGACACTAAAGGCTATCGTGTGACTTTGGGCTTTGCCCCCACGGACACCTTTGACGGTCAATTGATGTACCAGAAAATGAATAAGGATCAAGTCTCGTTTAGCCAAAGCACTGGCTACAATGACGGTTCCGTTCTGACGCACCACAACTTCGGACCAGTCAAAGCCGGGGATCGCCTGAGCGTGCGAGCAACTCCTGATCGAATTGACAGCGAGATCGAGGCGACGACTCTGAACCTCAACTGGGCACTGGGCAATCACTCTCTAGCTTATGTTGGTCAGTACAGTGAGCTACATAACGTCACGAACGGCCCGCAGGATACCGCCAACTACATCAACACTTCTGTGGATGGAACACTATCTTTAGGGGGTGCTGGGGTCGCAACACGTGAAAATGAGTGGTTCCAAAACCTGGACATCTATCAACAGCAAGAATCTCACGAGCTGCGCCTAACCTTGGAAGAGCCTTATAAAGATGTCTTCACCTACACGGTAGGCCTTTTTTATCAAGAGAAGAATGGCTTAAACCAACTCGATAGCAACACCTTAATCGGTACTCCAGACCCAGTAGATGGCGTCTATGTGCTCACAAACGCTATCGAACGTCCTTCAGAAACCGATGAGTTATCTGCTTTTGGTAATGCGACATTTTATCTGAGTGACAGCACCGAATTATCAGCAGGTGTACGTCAGATTCGTAGCCACATCTGGAATGAGACTGTAGTCGGCGGCTCTCAACTGAGTGAGATAAAAGCGGACGATAATGAGCTTATCTGGAACGTGTCCCTGTCTCACCGTTTCAATGACAGCATTATGGGGTATGCAAATGTGGGGACTGCTGTCCGTCTTGGCCCAGTTGGTTCATTGGGTATTAATCCTCTGCCTAACCCAGATGCGAACATGCAAAAAGTCATCGGCCAACGTGATAATGAAAAATCACTGTCCTATGAGCTGGGTTTCAAATACGACTTTATGGATGGCCGCGGTCGTCTGAATGCAGCGTATTACTATCAGGACTTTGAAGGTTATCTTTATTTCAGCAAGCCAACACAGTACTTAGGAAGCCGAGGCGTACAAACTTCAACCTTTACCACCAATGCTGATGCTACGGTACAAGGGATTGACCTGGATGCCAGCTTCCAAATTCTGGAAAACTGGAACGTATCCGGTGTCTTTAGCTGGAGTGATAGCGAGCTGAAGAGCCCCGTACCCTGTAACGATGGCAATCTGGATGGCCAGCCCGATACTCTTCCGAACAGCTTAAGTGCAAGCAATCAGGTAGCATTCTGCGACACTGGCGCGTCTGCCAGCTCCACACCCGACTGGAGTGCGTCTGTACGCTCTGAATACTTCACTGAACTCAACGACAATTTGGAAACCTACCTGCGCGGTATCTATTCTTACTATCCAGAGAATGATAACTCCAACCGGGTTTACGACAACTACGGATTGTTGAATCTTTACGTAGGTTTGCGTGATATCCAGGGAGTCTGGGATGTTCAACTGTTTGCCAAAAACGCGCTGGACGAAGAAGTTGTTACCTCTATGGATTCTCTCCAAATAGACGCAGGTGGCACACTGGCTAACGCCCTTGGAGATTCCGGATATTATCCGACTAAAATGAATGCTCCTCGCGAGATTGGTGTAAGCGTTCGTTATAATTTCTTCTAATCTGTTTTTAAATCTCAAAGTCGCCGGGCCTCGGGGCCCGGCGTTCCTTGAAAGATCTCTCATTCTTAACTCTTTGCTCACCCTTTACAGACATACAGGCTGCTGTCGAACTTAGAAGAGGCCTGATGCAGTTCTTTCACTTTAGTTGCTCTTCAAAGTGGGCGCTACCCACTTGATAATTCCCTTCATTTGAATTTTACTATTCATGCTAGCCTTGCCTTCCATAATAGAAAACAATACTGAATATGACCAAGCCTACAGACAATAGCCGGAATCCGCGCGCTGCTGACACACGAGTTCTAGCAGGGGGTTAAACATACCAGTGTTGTGCCCTGACTGACCATCGGATTAACCCCGACATAAATCAGCATGTCCACATTGTCGTCATCAGTTTTAGCGTTGAGTCCTGGGAAGCCACCCGCCAGGCTGGACACCAATACCTTGCAAGCGCCGTCGATGGTCATCGGTGAAAACTTCGGCGGCGCACCCAGTGCCCTGTAAAAATTTTCTGCCATCCGATATCCCGACGAATCCATGCCAAGTCCACTACCAAAATAAAAGCCGACAGCATTCGGACCGTGTTCCACAACGATGCTTCTTAACCGGCTGGCAAGGTCAGTCGAGCGCCCCGCTCTTGCGGAACAAAGGCTTCAAGATGGCATTAGGATGAAGGTGGAGTTTTCCTAAGGCACGGCCCTTGGGGCAGGTATAACCTTTACTGAGTGGGTGATCTCGGTCACCTTTGACTTTAACAACCTGACCGGCGTTTACATCGACGACGATACCGCACTGTGATGTACATATTTTGCAGTGACTGTGATTCGAGGTGACTTCGCGGGTGGTCATTTGACGGTTTCCTTCAGTAAGGCAAACAATGAAGACGGAAGACAGGTTGCCAGCAAAGCTCGTACTCAAAGCCTAATGAGCTTTATATTGATTGCAGCGGGCTTAAGAGTGGCACAACTTTATTATCAGAATAAATTGCCTTCTCAGTTGTTGAACTCATTATCCCAACATACTGTATCGGAGCAAGTATAAGTTGGTTAGGGCTCTAACCAACTTCAATGCAAATCGTAGACTCGGACTTACTCAGTGGGGTTTTCTAAATTGATAAAATTTTCCAGCCTTCTCCGAAGTGTGATAATGCACATCACCAGACTTTATCAAATCCAGCCCTTTATCCATAAACACTTCAAACCACTCAGGTGACTGTTCTAATTTTCGATTGACCGTCACAAGATCACTTGCCGTGGCATAACTGATATGTATCCCCCGCTGAAATTGAGTAAAGCGCTGAAAGCCTTGGCTAAAGTCATGCATTGTCTCGCGGCGTATTGCTTCCAGCTCAGTTCCTACTTTCGACAGGAGGTCCGAGGTGCGAGCTTGTTTAAAGATCGCATATATTGCGTCGAGGGCATGATCCAATTGTTTGACAAACTGTTCCGGAAAATCATGGCTGTGCTCAAACTCTATCTCACGTGAAAAGATGTCAAGATTCATTAGTGCAGCATAGTCGTGCTGCTGCAGCTCCATTTGTGTCATGATTGTTGAATCAAAGGTATGGCAAATTAGAGAAAAATAACCGCCTGGTCTCAATAACCTATATATTTTCTTAGCGGATATGTTCCAATCCGTGTATTCGATGCCGTATTGACTGGTGATAAGATCCGCGGAGTCCCGTTCTTCAGACAAGTTTTCAAACAATGTATTGGGTATAAATGTTATGGCCTTGAGGCGCCGGGAAAAAGCTGGATTTTTTTGGATCAATGCAGAGATATCGATATCAGCTGCGTCGACAGCATTAACTTTCAGATCCAACTTCGCTCGTTCTGAATAATCTTGCGCAAGCAACGCGATAGAACCGTTGCCTGAGCAAACATCAAGCACACAACTCCCTTGTGCCAACAAGCCAAATTGCTCCTCCCAGAACCGCAAAAACTCACCGTCATAATTTGAAGAAAAACCACACGGTAAAGAAGTCAAATGACCCTGACGCCAGTAGTTGCTCCATTGCTGTTTTTTATCAATACTCACAAGAACTACGCTTCCATTTTGTATAGATCGATTTAAGTCTCCCGCAGAAATATTATGTCACGTTTTCTGAAGACATAAAAAAGCCGGGGCAGGGACAAACCTGCTCCGGCTTTAGTTGGCAAGTGCAAAATTAGTTGAACGTTTTGCTTATGCCCACTTTATACATACGACCGAGGGTAAAACTACTGTATTTATCTTCGTTGGTGTCGTTGTAGCGATACTCCGATGGATCCTCGTCAAATACGTTGTCAATATTGAAACGCAATGACAATCCCTCAGTGAAACCGCTGCCCTGGAATTCGTAACCGAAAAACAGGTTGGTCACGATAAAGGCATCAACCTTACTTTGATTACTGGCGTTGTCCGCCTCGAAACCATCCGTATAGTTCACAGTCAATTTAGCGCGGACATTGTCTCGACTCCAACCAACCGAACCCTGAGCAGTCAAATCGGAAGCGAACTCAAGGCTGTCGCTGGTCACACCACCTTCGGTCAACTCAAATTCAATCTGGTGATTACCGGTTATCCCGTAGTCCATAGTACCGAAAGAAGTATCGTGGACATATTGAACACCGAAGTCGACACCCTTCATGGTCGCTTCACCGAAATTGGTAACGCGACGGTCAAAAATATAGGCAAGTGTCGCATTAGGGTCATTCGGGTCAATAATGCCATCAAAAACTTCAGGGTTCTGAATTTCCGTCAGGTATTGAGCCCACTCATCCTTCGTCGGATGCCAGATGAACTTATCCGGGAAATCGCGACGGATCTGCTCGCTGGGAACAGAGAGCCCGCCGAGAATATCCTGAAAGTCGATTTCGTAATAGTTGGCCTTGATCATCAGCCCTTCAATAGGCTCCATATCAAATCCCAACGCCCAAGAAGTAGCGGTCTGCGGTTGTACGCCAGGCTTAGTACCTTCCGTAGGCACGGTGTAGGTACCCTGACCATTCCACTCACCGTATACATCTGCATCTTGTATTTGCTGAACGGTTTGGTTGGCAGCACGACCCGTTGAAAAAGCCAGAGTGTCGAGAGTCGTTGGTGCATTGAAAGACTCACCCCAGTGGCCATAGACACGGAGCCAATCGGTAGGAGTATAGCTAAACCCGAACTGCGGATTAGTGGTCTTGCCGAAGTCACTGTAGTCATCGTGGCGCACTGACGCGGAGAGCTCCAGATTGTCGAGTACCGGAACATGCACTTCAGCAAATACTGATGTGTTATCGCGGCTGGCTCTCGCGTAATCCGTGTCAGAAAGGCTTCCGCGGTTACCGGTACCAAAGCGGGTACGCACGCGATCTTCTGCTACTTCAAAACCGGCCGCCACACGCAAATCACCCGCGGGCAGTTCAATCACCGGGCCGTCGGCCACTACACGAGCCAAAAACAGCTCGTGAATGGTTTCTTTTTTGGTCTCCCAGTTCAGGATGTTATTGATAACATCTGCATCTGCGGAAGCCACATTCAACGGATCCAGCTGGCCTGAATTAACAGCCGCCACCATTCTTTGATCATTGACCTCAGGGATAACATTCTTGTTATAGGAGCGACCATAATAGAGCGTGTTGCGTAACTGCCAGTCCTTACCCATCGCGATCGTCAGAGTCGGCGCGACGCCCCAAGTAGACATCTCAACTTCTTGATCGCTATCCGGATAGGCTGGGTGTGCGCCGTAAGAAAAGCCGGCCCCAGCGGGGTAATTCACGACATTGGGATTATTTGGATCCTGAAATTGAGCGATTTCCGCCGGAGTCAGGGTTCCTGGGTTCGTTGTAACATCGAATGAACCAGGGGCCGAGCTACCCAGAGGATAGCTGAAAAATGTGTTTTCGCGCTGGGAATAATAGGCCTTGACCCCAAATTGGACACTGTCATTCATTTCTTGCTGATAGCTAAGGAACAATCCTTTACGCTCTTGCTCCGGCAGCAGTGTTGATTGTGCATAATGGTCGCAGGTTGGATCCCCAGCGGATTTTGGACCGGCTCCTGGAGCTGCAGGGTTGTCTGTCCAGCCAGCACCATAGTTGTACCAGCCGTACTGGGAGCGAACAGGAACGAGGCATTCCGTGCGAGCGGATTCGCCCGCTTTGACGAAGTTGCCGTCATCATCATAGGTACCAATTTTGGCCCAATCCCGATCTTCGGTGCGCAGGCCATCCCGGTTACTCTGAGTGGCCGCAACGTAAATGGAGCCAGTGTCCCAGCTTGTTCCAGCACTCAGATTAACGTTGACGGTATTCATGTCGTCAGCGGCACCGTAATCCAGGTCAATCTTGACGCCGTCGGCTTTGTCTTTGGTCACAAAGTTGATAACCCCGGCGACCGCATCCGCCCCATAGAGAGAAGATCCCCCATCAGTGACGATATCGACGCGCTCCAGAGTGTTACCAAGGATAATGTCGGCATCGACGATAGCCGCCTGAACACCCACTGGCGCAATACGGTGACCATCCATCAGTACCAGGGTGACTGCACTGGTTGATGAGTTCAAACCAGGCATGTTACGAAGGTTAGGACGCGATACCACAAGGTTAGCGGAGGCGCGCGGTTCGACTTCCGGCCGGTCATTGAAAAAGTTGGTAATCTGCGGCACTGATGCCAACACTTCGTTGGTGTTTACAGCGCCAATTTCGGTGATTTTTTGGGCGTCAACACCGATGGTCTGAGATCCAGTCACTTCAGTGCCACGAATCAATGTACCAGTAACGACGACCTCTTCCAGGGTGATTCCTTCCAGCTCACCCTCAGTTTTTTGAGCGTGTGCCCCCACAGTAGCCAGCGTTGCCAACAGCATTCCTGACATAGCCCGAAAGGATTTTTTCAGTTTTAGTTTTTCAGGCTTGTACGAAGCCGTTGTGGTGTATGTTTTATTTTTTGGTGTCATAGGGGATATCCTCTACTTTTTTTAATTATTTTAGATCGTACAGTTATAATAATTTTAGCTAACTTAAACTATCTGACACTAGGTCTTGGATAATCAATACAAAGCTGCTTCGGCTAACAACATGACTACGAAACAGCACCTTAAAGGTATCATTATTTTGCTCCTTAGCAACACATTGTTTTAATCTCCGGTTAGAAAAAAGTGAATTAAATTTATTGTTTTTTACCGAAACAGAGACCGTCTGACCCTGATCTCAAAACACATCTCGCATCCTTTATTGTAGATTGAGGCAACAAGACGTCCATAAACTAGGGTGGGAACAGGCTTCGGTCAGACCAATCTTTACCAGACCGGAGTTATCCAGTCTCCTGCACAGGACAGGAGCGAGATAGCTTCAGGGGCCAGGCATTATTTAAATACAGAGGGAAATGGAAATCTCGGCAAGGCTCAGCTCGACGACAATCAAGTTGATTTTCAGTGAAGGCTCCAGTGAAAGCGGCAACTATCGCGTTCCAAGTAGCACCCAACTCTTTGAAGTACGGCAAAACATGACTCCTTTCCTGCTCGAACAGGAATATTTTTTATTTTAATAGAGTTGTTTTATTTAACGCAGATCTATTTGAGTCTGCTGTAACAACATCTGATATACCAAATATTGCGAAAAAAAAGCCTCTCGCTTGCAACGAGTTATAATCAGATGGCAATCAACGGGCAGAAAACTCGGGCAACTATAGATTACCAACTGGTAAGGCCACTTTATCAGCGCCCCCAAAAGCTGTCAATTAGTGTGTGAGCTAATTCTCAAAATTCAAAAGATGTGTCTGCAATAAGTAAGTGCCAATCCTGCCAGTCTCTGATGTTCGACAACACAAGTCTCTCTGCGGACTTGTGTTACGTCGTAGATAACCTTGGGGCGTGCTTCTATTCCTTTTTAAATACAGATTCTTTCGCCACCTGGATGTCACTCACAATTGCAGGTCGTATTAACGCCCAATGGAAGAGATTATTGTCAACACGTTGGTTATTCGGACGATTATTGTGCATCAATGGCATGTCTTTATAAATCGGACGAGAAATAGCAATCACCTCATCCCACAAGCTCAGAGAATTCTGGAGGTGATTTACCGCGGCTTGCTTCTCCCGTTCTTCTCCTTGAGTACGGAACGTAGCCAAGGCCACGGCACCACGCAACTTCTCAGCATAATACAGCCCCAGATTCGCCCAGATTTTCACATCCGCCACTTCGTACATCAAAGACGGATTTTCTGAAGTGTCTATATCTTTAACCTCTTGCAAGGCTTTGGTGCTATCCGCCTCCATACGATTAGCCAAAATCAGTGGTGTTACAATACTGTTATCGAACTGCTCTCCAGCCTGACGCTGCTCCACAAAGTCCTGTACTGACAACCAGTTGTCTTTCAACGTGGGCTGAACAATCAATCGCTCCACAGACATGGGCTCCATGCCACTCTTAGACATCACCATCATACCTTCACCGTAGATGGTAAAATCCCATGTGAAATCCGTAGCCGTAGCAAACTTGAGTTGCGTTTCAGAGGCTGCCTCATACGCCGTTAACAACGGTTTGGCAGATTCGCCATAGCGATGCACAAATTCCGCTTCAAACACACTATCCGGGGTTTCAGGGTTGTACAATAAGCGTCCCCACAACTTGTAGAACAGCCACTGACGCTCAAACGCGTAAGTCCAATCCACAGGTTGGTCAATGGCGGTGAAATAGTCCTTAGCCGGGATGTAGCTTTCTGATCCGACAAAATAACCGCCCACGTAATCGTGATGAGCGTTTAGCTTGAGATGTTCACGGATAAAATCAGGGTGCCCCCAACGCAAGGCAAAGAAATCCTCGTTGCGGACCATCCAGGCTACCTTGTAGTTCTCTGGTGTGGGCTTGAAATAAGTGTCTTTCAACTCACCGCCATGCACCTTGACCAATTCCGGAGTGGAGTGGGCGTGGGACCAGTTAAACTTGATTTCCATCCAGATAGGGCCATCAAAATGATCTCCCAACTTTTCGATGGCGTCGCGAGTGAGTTCTTCAGTAGCTTTGTCTGTTGACCCGCCCTGCCCAAGACCGGATGAGAAAGGCGCTCGGAAAATCATTTTTGTTGGGCGATCCGCCGCTTGCATTCCAGCGATGATGGTCTCATCCATCCAGTCTTGCCGCTCTTTTGGCGTCATGGCTCCCATTTGCTCGCCAAATGAGAAACCAAAGCCCGTCAGGTTGGGGTACTCCTCAAGCACCTGAGTCACGCTCTCCTTGGTATAACGTTTAACAACCTCACTGGTTTGCGCCTCGCCTTTGTAATCTGCCCTACCCTTGTAGTAAGGAAAATAGTTGGTGCCTTCCAGGTCGTGGGCATCCGCAAATTCTTTACTCACCAACACATTCCAGTTGACCAGGTAGGTATCGATACCCCGCTCTTTCGCCATGGCGAAAATTTCCTGATAGAACTTGCGCCACTCTGCCAACTCTTTATCAGAAAAACGTGTGGCTTCAGGAAAGTTTTTCGCTTTAATCATGTAAGGGAAGGGGTGTAGATTCCATAAAGTCAGGGCGTTAAATCGGTTTTCGGCCATCATGTCGAGAAAGGCTTCCCAATACTTCACATCCTTCACGGTGTCATAATGCAAATCCAGCGCCGAGCTGGAACGATAAGAGTCCCAAGGTAGGTTGTGTTTTAAGGCCCTGAAAGGCAAAGCAGGTGTTTCTTGTTTCGATTCAATAGAGTTAAGACTCTTACCATCGCGAAGCTGCTCCGCCACCTCAAAAGCCGCGTAAATTAACCCTCGCTGATCGCCGCCTTCAATATCGAGCTGGCCGTTGGCTGAAGATATCGAAAAAGCCTCAGGATCGAGTGCAGAACTGATACCCAGTTTGACGATAAAGTCAGAGCCATCCGCAGAACCGGTAACTGTAAAAGACTTCTCTTTTAATGCGTCACTAACAATATCTGCTGCATAGTCAGCTTGCGCAGCAGGTAGGGCGTGCTGTAGATATACGGTATCCGCAAAAGCTGTATTGAACCCGCCAAACATCAGCAGAATTATACTTAAATATTTTGACATTTCTTTTTTACCTTAAAGAGTTTTAATCTTAACTTCGCGGAACCGGATAGTTCCACTGCCCCACTGCAAACCAATATACCCTTCTCTAAACTGGGAATCTTTGACATCTACCGTTGTTTCACCATTCAGCTTTACGACTAAATGCGTTCCCTGCATTGTTATATCATAAGTATTCCAGCGCCCACCTGCTTTAGGAGCTGGCGATGGTACAGCCGCCAAATGCACGATACCGCCTGTCGAATAGCTTTGATCTGGACGTTGATCAAAGATATTGGCTTCGTAGCACGTGGTATCCTTAGGCGCTTCAGCATCCTGACAGCGCATATAAATCCCGCTGTTCGCATCATCACTTACCCAAAACTCAACATGCAGTTCAAAGTCTTTATAGGAATTTTTAGTCATCAAAAATGCATACTGTTGTTTCTTTTCTTGTGCCTCGACTCCTTGGTCGGTCACGACCCAGTCAGCATCACCAACAGTCGTAAAGTTATTCAAACTGCCATTAGTCTCGAACAAAGTAACCCATTCATCTTGTGAGCCCATCGAAGTGCATCCCAACAATACAACACAAAGCAAAGAGGCAATACCCCAGGGGATAAATTTATTAAACATAAGAGCTCCGTTATTTAGAACTGGCTGTTAGTGAGCATTCTTCCAGAATAGTCTTGGCAAGTAACTTAGGCTGAGTATTCATTGCCTGATGCCCTGCATCGACTCGCAGAATTTTTTGTGCGTAAAAACGATCTGCAAATCTTTCTTGCCACGACACCGGCAAGATTTTGTCTTGCAAACAAACAATATAAATCGCAGGCACAGACTCAACAGGCTTGATCTGCCAATTTCTTTCTGAGTAGGATTCCGCCGGCCATTGATCCTTACCCAACTTGGCCATAAAGCAAGTTGTCTCTTCTGCATCCATATCGTTACAGAACATAATTTCCGTGCGCTCTCGTATACCCGTAGTTTTCGGATCTACAGGCCAGCCTACGGTATTGTCGTCACTTCCCTGAATTTTATCACCCACCATTTCAATCACACTCTGACCAGGCAGAGGGATTGAGCAGGTCACATATACCAAACTGCGAAAAAGATCAGGGCGCTTTTCAGCCATATAAGGCATCACATTTCCAGCCTGGGAATGGCCCACAAGAATCACATCCTTGATGTTTGCCTTGTCCAAGTCAGCAATAAGCTCGTCGATAATATCGGTAACAGTTAGATCTTTCGTATCTCGGTCACGCTTTTCACCGCAGCCAGGCACATCCAGTGTTACAACACTACCCAGGTTTTCGCCCGCCAGAGTTTTCAATTCCGATATGGTTTCCTGCCACACCCAGCTACCCTGTCCGCCGCCATGGAGAAAAGCAAAATTTAATCTATTAGTCATGATATACCTCTAATTTTGATCTACACACCAAGGAGCGCATTCAGGCTAAAAATGTTATAAATAATTTCTTGTACTTACCGCTTTATGATCTTGGTTACAGGGGGATGATGCAGTGAGTCACCCAGGATGCGACAAAGCAAAACTCCCTTTGTTCGTCCTTTAGTTACAATTGGATTTACCACGCTGTCATTAAGCTGTGGACCCACGTGCATAATAATTTCACCCTTGTGATTGGCTTCAGCGTTCAGGTCATGAACTGTAGCGCCCGGTAAATATTCACACCAGTGGTTATAGGCGTGGATCGACCAATAGCCATTGAGATCTGACGGCAGAACAACTTGTAGCACTTCATCATCTGCCAAGTCGAAATATCCGAGAAAATATTCTGTATCAGGGTCTCCTTGCATGGTTTGCTCAAGCCCTTCGATATTTCCCCGAAACTGGTTGGGAAAGGCTGCAGCCTGTTGACTCCATGTTACAAACTGCCGTATGGAACCTAGAGTCACTTGAGTAACACGACTCAGCGCAGCTGAGGTGCTGCCACCAGTTAAAGACAAGTTTTCAGGTGGTGTTGCACCATCCAGCTGCAACCTGGCGGGTAAAGTGTTGGGACGCCGATGTAATGTGCGAATTAATAAAATACAAGCTTCAGGCTGCAAGGTCAGTCCAGCTGGCCCCTCTATCTCTGCGCTAATATCGACCTTAAACGTTCCATCCCCCTCTGTTACTGAATTATCAATAGTTAAATAATCCGCTATTTCAAGTGAACCTTTTTCACTCTGACGAAAGAGACCTACACCGATACGTTCAGAGTCGTTAAGACAGCCCGTTAGCTGGTAACTTCCACGTACATTAAGCAACGCATGCTGCATTATGTAGTCGGGATTAGGTGCGCCACGTGTAGGCAATGCACGACTGAGTCCATTTTCTACGAGTAAATGACCTAGAAAGTTATCATTCAAACAGGTCGTTAAAACACGTGCGACATAAGCTTCGCCTTCATCCGCCGTATATGCGTCAGGAGCAAGCTCACGGACTTCCTGACTTAATGTCTGAATAGCGCTGTGCAATTGTTCCCAGCCGTTAGACATTAATCACCCCTCCCCTGCACTGGCAAGACCCACTTGCTCACGAGGGATACTGAAGTACTCCATATAGTTGCTGAACTGCTGTTCCAACCTTGAGTCATCAAGTCCATATTCTTCAAAGCTGTAAGCATTCACTCCGCGAGCATTTTTAGGATTAGCGTCTCGCCACTGCGCAACCGCCTGACAAACCTCGTCGGGCGACTCAATACCCAGCTTTTCGTGAACTTCCAGCATTTGCTTCACGGGGTCTTCCACCAACCTGTAATAATCCACATGAATGATCCGGTCTGCATGAGGCCCGTGAACTCCATCCATTATTCGGTTTATATGACGCTGTACAAAATGGGTCATATAGCGTCCCACCTCTTTTTTATCCACGGGCTTATCTGTCCGGGCACTGCGAAGCTTGTAGGACAACTTGCAGATGGAGGCTAAAGTTTGTACCGGATCACGGTGTGTCATCACGAATCGAGCATCGGGATAGACCGATGTAATTTCGGGTACGGCAAGAAGATGATTAGGGTATTTCAGCGCCCAGGGTTTTGACGGTGTGCGCCATTGCAACAACTGCAATTGACGTTTGTGAACACGATAACTGGCCTCCAGATCTGCCTCGTCCAGAAGATAATCAAAATAGGAAGGCACTCGATATAGATTGTTTAAACCTGCCGCCCCAAAACTTTGCTCCATAAAAGGATGACACTCTTCTGAGCCGTCCTCATCATGTAAGTGTAATGCTTCAAATCCTTCAACGGTAGGATACATCTGACGCCGACGTTCAGCCCAGGTTATACGCCGCTCTTCGGCTGAAGCCGGATCTGCAGCCGGTGGCGGCGATGGTGTCATAGCCTCCCAGGTTCGGATCAATCGAAAACGCTGATCACAATCGAATAGATACTGAAAGTAAGTCGTCCCAGAACGAGGAAGCCCCATAAGAAAAACAGGTTTCTCAATAGCTTCGTTGGCGATCTCCGGGTGTTTCTGAAACCACTTCAGCCCCTCCAATCTATTTACCATATCGTTCAATAACGCTCGACGCGTATTGGCCATACCCTCTTTTGACATAAACGATTCATGGTTAATAGCGTCGACAAGGCGCTCTAGATTCTTCAATACAAATGATTCCGGATCCGAGATTCCCACCTTTTGCTCGGCTTCTGACGCTATATCTGCGGCATTCAGCATAGTAGTATCCTTATAGAAAACTCAATTTTCGCAACGGCTTTCGTTACAATTTATCTCGGCTGCCAGTGAATGTATCCATTATCTCCATGATCTTGACGCCATCTTCGCCTGTACACGGATTCTCTCCCCGTCCGCTGAAGTACTTCACAACCCTATCAATTAGCGGCTCTTGAATATTAACGGGATTCGTAAACTCAAAAAAATCACTGTTGCTGTTTGTTTTTAAAAAGACACTTTCTTGGTAAAAGGAAAATTCTATGACTCCTTTGTCACCAATTATTGTGCACGTATCTCGACGCTCAGATTCCGGAGCAATAAAGTTCCATACTCCTTGAAATACAGTCCCGCACGCAAACAACATCTGACCACTGACGACATCTGCAACACCGGGAATTTTTCCGTTTGAAAGTCCAAAGCATTCTAATGGTGAACCAAAGTAATGCATCATCAGATCAATTTGATGTGGCGCAATATCATGAAATAGACCACCACCGGATATTGCAGGATTCTTACGCCAGTTATCTTCAGTTTTTGCGATGAGATCAGATTTTTCTGGTTGAAATATGTCAATTCTAGCGAATTGAACTTCACCAATAGCTCGGGAGTCGATAAGCTCCTTCACTTTTTTAAAACTGGGAAGTTCACGACGATAATGAGCCAGACAAACCTTCCGACCTAATTGTTTTGCTGTCTCGACAATCTCGACACTCTCACTGGCGTCTAAAGCCATGGGCTTTTCCAAATAGACGTCTTTGCCTGCTTTTAGTGCGGCGAGCGCATATTCTTTGTGAGTTGAGGGCGGTGTTGCGATATAGATAGCGTTAATATCACTTCTAGCGAGCATCGGATCGACATCCGTATACCAATGAGGGACACCATGCCTTAGAGCATAATCTCGGGCCTTATCGGCATCTCTGCGCATTAATGCGATCAGTGTCGAGTTTTCTACTTTGTTAAATGCAGGACCGCTTTTAACTTCAGTCACATCACCTGCGCCAATCATTCCCCAGCAAATCAAAAGGAGTCCTCTTCTTTACGATTGATACAACAAGGGCCTGACATTACATGCCAAGCCCTGGTTTAAGTTCAGTAGACGTTAAGAACTACTGAAAACGAATAGTCTCTGTATGCTGGATATCCGTTGCGGAAGTACCGATGATGACCTGGTACTCTCCTGGCAGATTTTCCCATTCACTTAGTTCTGCATTGAACACACCAAATGGGTGACTCGCCGCTGCAGGATCAATTGTGATCTCAACCTCACGACTTTCGCCTGGTTCCAACCAAATCTTATCAAAACCCACTAAACGTTTAGGAGGTTCACCTGCGTTTTTCGGGAAGCCAAGATACACTTGAGGGACCTCGGCACCGCGAACATCGCCAGTATTGGTCACATTTACAGTGACTGTCACTGGAGAAGAAAAGTCATAGGCTGAAGTCTCTACAGAGAAATCCGAGAACTCGAATGTGGTGTAAGACAAACCATGACCAAAGGGGAACAAAGGTTCGATGTTTTGCGCATCAAACCAGCGATAACCGATTTCCAGTCCTTCAGCGTACTCCACTCGTCTCAACCCGTCTTCTGCCACAACACCAGGCCATTGAACTGGCTTGGTAGCAGGCAAATCAGACTCGGAACGGGGGTAGGTTACAGGCAGCTTTCCTGATGGGTTTGCCAAACCAAACAGCAAGCGTGACACAATCAGGCCATCCTGCTGACCGGGGAACCAAGCCTGAAGAACGGCAGGCACGCTATCCAGCCATGGCATTAACGCTGCGGCATTGTTCTTCAGAATCAGAGCTGTACGGGGATTAGCTTGAGAGACCTGACTGATCATCTCATCTTGTGCGATAGGAAGACTGATGTGCTCCAGATCCTCACCTTCTTCTGACAAACCACCAGCCAGCAATACCACCGCATCGGCAGTTTTTGCCGCTTCGACGGCTTCAGCAAGATTGCTGTTATCGTCTTCGACTACGACCAAGGTAACTTCGGTATCCGCACCCATATTCGCCAAGGTTTGTTTAAAACCTTTCAGCGCTGGGATCGTCTCGAAGGGAATAACCTGTGAGCTACCGCCACCGCCAACAACAGCGGCTTCTGCATAATCAGATTTACCGATCAGCACAATATTCTGTAGTGATTCAGCTTTGAACGGCAGGAGCTTGTCGTCATTTTTCAGCAACACAGCACCCTGTTCACCGAGTTCTGTGGCAATAGCGGCATCACCTTCCAGATCCAATGGCGTTTGAACAACCGGTCGATCAAATATGCCCAAGCGGAACATTTGCAGATAACGTCTTTCCAGTGCCAGATCAATGTCTGCTACGGTTAATGAGCCATCATCTAAAGCAGCCTGAAGATTCTCAGGAGTGTACCAAGTGCGGTAACCGTCTACGTCGAGACGGAAACCTGGCATTTCGTGATCGGTACCAGCTTTCAGGGCTGAGAGACTCTGTACCGCGAAGAAATCTGACTGCACATAACCATCAAAGCCCCACTGATCACGCAACACTTCAGTCAATAAGTAAGGATCTTCACAAACCTGAACGCCATTCACATAGTTATAAGAACACATGATAGAAGCAGCATCGGCTTCTTTGATCGTCATTTCAAAAGGCAATAAATACAGCTGATGTAAAACTCGAGGATCTACAATCGCGTTCATGGTTTTGCGGTCAGTTTCCGATTCATTCACCGCGTAGTGCTTGGGCATGGCAATAACGCCTTGTGCCTGGACGGCTTTCACTTCTTCTACCGCCATCACACCCGTGAGGTAGGGGTCTTCCCCAAAGTATTCAAAGTTACGGCCACCATGAGGCATACGCGCCAAATTGACCCCTGGCGCTTCCATAACATGCAGCGCAAGATTGAGTGATTGACGCCCCATAATGTCACCGAATCGTTGCGCGGCATCGCGATCAAACGTAGCTGCCAAAGAAATCGCTGCCGGGAGAGAGGTCGCCTTCGCCGAAAGCGGACTCATCATGAGGGTGCCGGGGCTTTTAGCCACAACATCGGCGGGTACACAGTCATTCTGACCCACGCCCACGGGTCCATTGGTGATACGGAAGGTGGGGATTCCCAGACGAGGCAAACCGGGGACATGGCGACCGCCGGCACAGTGAGGAAGCTCCGCTACAATGCCCGGCTCACCGACCATCTGCTGAAACTTTTCATCCAAAGTCATAGCTGAAAGTAACAAATCAGTTCGCTTTTCAGGCGACAAGCCAGAGTCTTTCCATGTAGGTGGCGTCATACTGCAAGCAGAGACCACAGACAAGAAAAGAGCCCCCCAAAACCCGGCTTTCACCGATTTATTCACTCTCATAATTTACCTCTAATTTAAGTGCATTAAGCTTTTGTCAAAGTTCTGATACCGAGGACAGCCTATCAAACCTCAGTCTGATAAGGCTGTCCGATTAAAACTACTTTCAGTTCATTACAGCCACTCTCACCACAGGCATCATTTAACGGGTTCGAGAACTATCAATTGCAGAGCATTGGGGCTCAGGTCAACTGGCACCTTGTAGCTTTTACCCGGCTGAACGACGGACTCTGAAACCAGTTGCAAATTAGCCGTTTCTGGATCAGCCCAATAGTTACTGGTTTTGGCGTCGATACGATACATACGTTGACGGACCTCCTTGCCTCGCAGATTTTCCGGCAGGCTATCCATATCCACAGTGACATCAAAGACCTGGTTGTTGATATGCTGGTAGTTCCAAATCATCACCGCCGCGCCATACTCATCCTTTGTGGCAATGCTGTAAATGCCCTTGCCTTTCTTGAGAGCGTCGGACTGCGCAACCACACGCTCTTGTTTGAGCATGGACATCATCTTCAATGCATTACCATAAGGGGTGAAAATATTGGTCGGCAAACCTTCGACTTTATCTGCCCCCTTGACCTCAATTCGCTCGCCATCCAGAACCCGGGTGATCAACTGATCCTTGCGCTCCTCTGTGTTGTGGCGGACTACCCAGTTAAACGGATAAGTATTGGGTTGCTCCATGTACCAGTAATGCAACGAAGGCACACCTGCTGCACCAATGGTGTAGTCAGGTCTCGGATCGGTCGGATTATCAAACGATGGGCCAGGGTAAATGCCTGTCTCAGTAATAAAAGCAGGAATGTCGGTATCCAGACCACGGCTGCTCAGTGCGGCGTTCAGCAGCTCGCGTTGACCGGCGATTTCGCTGGGATCACCTTTGTAGAAATGGAAAGCACGTGGCCCCTTACTATCGCCGGTTCCTTCGGGGAATTCGCCATAGGCGTGCCATGAAAGAAAATCGAGCTTTTTATCGGGAGACTTATCGGCCGCGTAGCGGTCAAGAAAGGCGTACATCCAGGTTTCGTTATATTGCATGTAACCCGGTCCACCAAGCTCCAGCGGTACCTGCGGTTGCAGTTCGCGATTGATTTCGTTCACTGCTTCATAATAGACCTTGTAATAGTCGTATAGCCCTGCTGGCGTCACATTCTTCGCCAGGTTGTGATCCGGCTCGTTAAACGCCTCGACATAACGAATGCGTGGATAACGCTTCTTCAGATCGGTCATGATACGTTTAATAATCGGCTTAATATCAGCTGGACTACGGCCCATATCGCGCACCGATACGCGCGTATCCATCACCATCAGCAGCTCATCCGAGAGTAAGCTGGCATCGGAGAGATAATCGTCAAGCCCGGTGTAATTATAGGTATCGGTTTTCGGGTCGTGGATACGCTCGGCATCAACCCAGACCTTGTAGATCTCACCGTGCAAACCTTGCTCATTCAGAAAACGAATATCGGCATCGCGCTGTGCAGTCCAACTGGTCCAGCGGGAGAAGTTGTTGTAACGCTCCGGGTGCAAAAAGTCCCCGCGAGACTGCTTGAAATCGACTGTTACCGTGGCCTTCTCTTTCGCCACATTATCCGCAGCGGCTTGAGCGCCTGCAGGAACGGTCAGGGCAAGCATGATAGCGCCGGCAGTGACCAGTTGCTGTTTAATGAATGATTTCATTTAGTTGTCTCCTCACTAAAGACATAGTAGGACGCGGCTCCAGAGTACCGCGCGTAGTACCTCTAAAAACTAGTGCCTCTAAAAACTAGCGCCTCTAAAACTCCGAAGGCCTCGCATTAAACTGTTTCCAGAACATAGAACAGCAAAACCCAACCGACAAGTACAATACATCAACCTGAAAGCAGCCTTAAATACACGAATACCCGTAGTCCGCCTGAATCAACAGTCCGCCTGAATCAACAGTCCGCCTGCATTAACGTTAATATCAATTTAAGGCTTCAGCATCGCTTTAGAATAGCAGTTATCAGAAGCATCACGATGAAATCCCTCCGCCAGCCACCTGGGGAGGGCGCTCATCAAGGGGCTGAGGCTTTACTCCGCTTTTGCACCCTCACGAGGCGGCACGACGAAGGCAGGAATTGCCTGTATACGATACTGGGTAGAAATTGAGTTGCATCGACCGGTTTCCGGATCGGGGTGGCCGTCCGCATGTTTGTACAAGGAATGATAGACACCCTCGCAGGTATAGCCCATAGCGCCTGCCTTACCGAAACCAGCACCAACGATTCGCTGCAGAGGGCTGGGTTCGCCTGAGGCCGCTTTAGCGTTTCTAAAACCAATATTCGCGTCGTATACATTTTCTACCGGGGAATACCCTGCCAGGTAACCCTCCAGCTTGCCGTCTTCGGCAATATTGACCTGCAGACGTGTTTCTTCCAGGATCCGATCGACGAACATGGCGTTGGTAATATTGGGAAACCGTACTTCCACGGGTTCAGTCGTCAGCACCCCATCCACTATCTTACCCGTGGTCTCAGACTGGAAGCGTGGAGCCGAATGAATCGCGTAGGTGCCGTAATCTAGAGGGTCTCTGGTAGGACTTAGGCGAATGGGGTCGCCGTTAGCGTAGATGCCCACCTTTACGGAATCGTCATTGTGGACATCATCAATCCCGGAAACCTTGATCAGGATACCCCAGGAACCTGTGAGCATTTCTGTACCAAATTCATTACCCTGCCCGCTGGATTGATAGCCCTTCATACACCCGAACACACGGAAAAACTGGTTATCAACACCGGTCTCTCCATTCATTCCAGAAAAATCGGTATGCGCGCAAGCCCCTGAGCCCTGCGAGTCCTCTCCATCCAGGTCAATACCATAGACGGGTACATTTTTGCCCGTCACAGCATGAAAGGTTGGATTAGGCTCTCCCAGCTCGGGATTTTGGCAAAAGTTTTTGACGCCATACATCATCCGTCCCGCGCGACGGCGGAAGTCTTGAGCACTTTCGCCCGGTTTCTGCTGGATATCCGGCCGGTCTACAAAGCCTTCTATTCGACTTTTATAGCTTTCACTCATTCCTTCCGGGCAAGCTCCCGTCTCACTTGCATCTTTGGACAAAGCAAATTCGATATGGGAAACGACGAAACCAGCCTCCCCATCTCGCACAAAGGAAGCTTGTGAATTGACGCTCACGCTGCTCAAAAGAGATGCTAAAACAGGTGATACAAACCACATCCCTTTTTGCTTAAACATTGATAGCCGCATGTTTTGATCCTTATTTTAGGGCATTTTAAATACTCATTTATTCAGGACAAGCTGAAACAAACCTTAAATCTTACTGTAAAGAGCAGTAAATGACCGAATTTCAGTTTCGTTTAAGGTAGTAGTGATCGAATGAGAATACTGCTTCTTAAAGCCATCCCGCACAAGGCTTGATGTCCAATAAACATAACAATGGGGGAGCAGTCACCAAAGGGACCTGGAGGGACACCCAAGGCTTCTTGCAGGAACCTAAAATATTAATAAAAATAAAAGGTTATAGAAATGAAGCACACTTTCAAAACCAAGCTTTTAGCCTCCTGTCTCATAGCAGCGAGCGGGGGTATTGCGTATCCGGCGTTCGCCCAATCCGGTAGTGCCACGGTCCTGGAAGAGGTCATTGTTTCCGCCCGACGTGTAGACGAAAGTCTTCAGGATGTTCCTGTCACAGTGAACGTTGTGACAAGTGAAGTATTGGAGGAGCTGAACATCCGTCGTTTCGAAGACCTGGAGCAAGTCGTCGCGGGTCTCGAACTGGAAGATCGCGCTGTAGGACCTCTAGCCTCTATGCGCGGCATACGCTTCGATGCTTTTGCCAGCGGGAACAACCCCAGTGTTGAGTTTTACCTGAATGATTCTTTGATTACGGCCAACATCGCCATGCAATCCATGTTTGATGTGGGCAAAGTCGAAGTGCTGCGTGGTCCCCAGGGGACATTGCGTGGGCGAGCCTCACCTTCAGGCTCCATCACGATGACCGCCAAGCGTCCGAACTTACAGGAGTTCGAAGGCAGTATCGACTACACCTCAACGAACGAGGGTGGCGAGAATTACAACGGCGGCATCAGCATTCCACTTATCAAAGACAAATTGGCTCTCCGGGTTGCCGGTTTCTCAGAGGAAAACCGTATCAACCACGTAGAAAGTTTCAGGACTGGCGAAGAAGCGAAAATGGAAAGCGATGGCTATCGTGTTTCAATGCTTTTTCAACCCAGCGATAATTTGTCCATCAATGCTTATTTTCAGGATCTCAGCACGGATCGCTGGCAGTATTCACAAATCGAATCCGCCAATATTGTAGACCCCTCTCTCGCCGATAGTCCGATGCACATTAAGGACTCAGACAGGTTATCCGCTCAGCTGGCACCCACAACTAATTTCACAGATTCGGAGCGAGCCGGGCTTGAACTGGAGTGGGACCTGGGCCCAGTACAATTTAATTATTCTGGTGCTTTGACGGATAACAGTTTTATCAATGAAGAAGTAGCAGATATTGCCGGATTCTACGATGAGACCTACCCAGAGGAAGTCCAAGGCGTCTTAAATCAATCCGTTGCCAACGATCAGACAGCGGAAAGCCACGAGATACGATTATCAGGTGACTTGACTGATAGTTTAATGCTCACCACCGGTGTTTTTTACTCTACACTAGACTCTACCAATAACATCGAATCGGTAACACCGGTGTTTTCATCTGGTACGGGACCCAATGATTATTGTTGTTCTGTCATCACCCCGATAGTTTCAGCGGGTGTATCTAAAGAAATATCCTATTTTGGTAATTTAATCTACCGACTCACCGAGAACACAGAACTTTCGGGGGGGCTCCGCTATATTGACTATCAAAATGATTCCTCGGTCACAGTGAATGGCACTGTACTGGGCGAGGATCACCAGGATGAACAGAACGTAATCTACACACTTTCTTTGGCTCATAACTTCACCCCTGACGTCATGGGTTACGTCACCCTGGGCAGCTCATGGCGGCCAGGAAAGCAAGATGTGGGCAATTCCGATACTGATCGAACCGCTCAAGAACAAAAATTCCTGGTGACTCCAGAAGAAGAATCCGATTCCATTGAATTTGGCCTGAAAACAACGTCGTTGGATGGTCGTTTAAGACTGAACGCCACCGTCTTTTATCAACAGTTTGAGGGCTACCCTGATCTGGGGGCAGGCGGCAGTGTGCGCTATGTCGACACCGACAGCGCAGGCCTGGAGACGGTTGACAATGATAACTTTTTGGCAGGACTTGATGTGGATGTCTACGGTCTGGAGTTTGATGGAAGCTTTCAGATAACCGACAACTGGAATGTTAGCGGTAATTACAGTTGGGCACAGGGTACTCAGGAAGGAGAAATAGCCTGTAATGACTACGCCCCTGCCGACGGAAACCCTGATAGCTCAGTCCCACCCGTCACTGTTGGCGAAATTCGCGCCGCCACCGGTGGTGACGATATCGCCTCCTGCAATATCAGTGAACGTTCCTATGAAGGACCCACATGGTCGACGTCATTAACAACCGAATATTCTCATCAAATGTTCGATCAAATGGACGGCTATGTACGATTGCAGGCAAAAATCAACGGCGCATCCAAAGGTAATGCCACCAATCCTAACGATAACGTCGACTCCTATTCCACGTTGAATCTCTATGCCGGGTTACGCTCTGGTGAAACTGAATATGGACGCTGGGAAGTTATGGCTTTCGTCAAAAATCTTACTGATACACAAGAGCGAACCAACTTTGGAACCAATCCTGTCATCACCGGCGTCAGGACATTCCTTGGTACTTCAAACGAAGTGTCACCCTACCGTACGGTGTCACTCACTGCACCACGGGAGATCGGCTTGAACATCAGATACAACTTTTAAAGGGCTGCAGAGACACCCAATATGAGACAGCGCCTTGTTTGGTATTGGGTGTAATTAAAGTCCGGAGAACCATCAGTCGAAGAAAACCAGTCAGTTAGGCCAACCTGAATTAATCTCTCCCAGGCTGGCCTAACCCACCCACTGTATGCTCACGATTGCTGCTACAACAATGACCGCTGGAATGGCTATTACCGACCTGATGCTTATTCGGTTAGCAGTGATGAGTCTTAGATAAAATGACCCGAGCTTTTTTGTGAACTGAAATCGCCCGAATGAATTTATAGATTAATCAAATTAAGTCAAAAACATTACACCAAGCCTAATAAGGCACGTTATGTATTACAAAAAGAGACATCATAAAAGAGACATGGGAATGAAGGGATTAAAGATGACCAAAGTGCCGCGGCAGCGTTTTTTCCAGCAGTTAACTCTGGTATTGCTTGCCTTATCGCAGGGGGCCTGGTCACAGTCACAAAACAACAATGATGATGAGACAAAATACTTTTCAGCAATCAAGCTTGATGTCGCGCCCGTCATTGACGGGTACTTGGATGACCCTGTTTGGCAGAAAGTCACCGCGATCGACGATTTTCACCAAATCAATCCCGGAGATGGCGTCCCGCCCACTGAGAAAACGGAAGTTTACCTGACCTACGACAAGGACTATCTCTATTTTGCTGGCACCCTCTACGAAAAGGACCCAAGCCAAATATCTGCCAACGTAATGCAGAACGGCCAGGGCTTCCCCAATGACGACCGCATTACTATTGTCATTGACCCATTTAACACGGGCAAGAGCGGTTATCGATTTGAAACTAATCCTCTGGGTGGACGAAACGACGGTCTATATGTAGGTGATAGATTCTCTTATGACTGGCAAGTGATCTGGCAATCTGCGTCCCAGATCACGGACTACGGCTGGACTTTTGAAATGGCGATTCCTTTCAAGTCCATCCCTTTCGACCAAAATATTGACACTTGGGGAGTGAATTTCTCTCGTGGCATTCGTCGTAGTGATGAAGAAGCCGTTTGGGTATCTAGAAATCGAACCTTCAACCCTAACATCCAGGGCATGGTTACCGGTCTTGAGGGAATGGACCAAGGTATAGGCCTGGACATCGTCCCCTCAGTTTCCATCAGTCAGCAACGAGAATACGATCCCAATAGTTCCCATGTTAATTTCGAGCCATCACTGGATGCTTATTACCGAATCACGCCCTCTTTGAACTGGTCTCTCACGTTCAACACCGATTTCTCCGCCACTGAAGTCGATGACCGGCAAGTGGATCTAACCCGATTTGGTTTGTTCTTCCCGGAAAAACGTGATTTCTTCCTTAATGATTCTGACCTTTTCTCTTTTGGCAACATTCAGAGCAGCGACAATCAAGTCCATCGTGGCTCAACCCAACAAAACGGACGCCCTTTCTTTTCGCGCCGTATCGGATTAGGTGCCGACGGCTCTCCGGTCGACATTGAAGTAGGCACTAAATTGAGTGGAAGAGCCGGCCCCTGGAGTATCGGTACATTAGCGGTACGTCAGGCGGAAAATGGCGACATTGATGCCTCGGACTTGCTTGTTACCCGAATTCAACACGATGTTCTCAGTGAGTCCAAAGTGGGATTTATATTTACCAGTGGTGACCCAAGATCCAATCTGGACAACACACTCTACGGTATGGATTTCCTGTACACCAATACCAGACTAGCAGGTGACAATACTCTGGATATCAATACCTGGGTGCAAAAAACAGAAACCGAAGGTCTATCCGGTGATGATATGGCCTATGGTGTGGGATTTAACGTTCCAAATAACGAAGGATTAAAAGGGGGTATACAGTTCCGAGAAATACAACAGAATTTCAGGCCTGCCCTCGGTTTTGTCAATCGCGTTAACGTGCGCGACTATGATGCCAATATTGGCTATAAGCACTTTTTTAACAGCCAAGGTTTGGGTAAATGGTTCCAGTCTCTCGACGCCAGAATTGATGCTGAGAGCATCCATGTCATCGATGGAGGTCTGCAATCAGCCACTTACAGAGTACAACCCATCAGTCTGGTTACCCATTCCAACGATAAACTTCAGTTCAGTGTCAAACAAAACAGGGAAGTGGTAGACAAACCCTTTCGACTTTTTCGAGACGACGACAGTGGTCTTCTTATCAAACCGGGTGATTATACCTTTGACGAATATACGATCTCTCTGGACACCGGCGGTTACCGAAGCGTTTATGGAAGCCTGTCTTATACCGGTGGGGAATTTTACGACGGGGACCGGGTTAACATCAGCTCCAGTATGACATGGCAACCCTCCCCCAAATTCAATATGTCGCTCCGTTATGACTGGAATGATATCACCATGCCCGATGGCGATTTCATTACTCGGTTGGTCGTGGCCGATGTGACTTATAACTTTGCATTGGGATTGTCCTGGAAAACCTTGATTCAATACGACAACGTATCCGAAGTCACAGGGTTGAATAGCCGCCTGTCCTGGAATGAGATAGCTGGACGGGAAGCCTTTTTAGTGCTCAACCACAACTGGCAGGATTTTGATCAGGATAATCACTTTGAAAATGCAAGCTCGGAACTGGTCTTAAAACTGGGTTACACCTTTCGATTTTAATACAGGAGGATAGGGGTAACCCTAGCTAACCACTCTAGTGTGTTTTGGTTAAGTGGTTACCGCTATCCGGAGTCGGCAGACTGTTTGGTATCGACGGTAAAGAGATCACGCCCCTTCTCATCAGGTTAAAATGGTGAAAAAATAACGCTCACTTACAGAAAACAACTGCTAACGGGATATTTCGCTCACGACAGAAGCACGCTTTCCCATTCCTGCACCTTCTACCGCGTGTATGTACTTGTTTCAAAATCCGACGGAGTCAACCCTTTAGGCAACGCCAAGGCTCCCGGCATGGTCTGGCTGACTACAATGTCATCTTTAACCGCAAAGGTAACGGGATGAATATCTTTAATATCCGATGAGTTACTGATATAAGCCTTATAAACTCCTGGCTCCATCACCCATTGATTACTTGCAGGGTCAAAGCTGGATAGCCATTTAGCTGAAACATCTAAAGACAATGTCTGGCTTTCACCAGGCTCTAACGAGGCGGTTTTGGCAAACCCTTTCAATTCAATGATCGGTTTTTCGACACTGCCTGAGGGCGCCGCTACGTAAAGTTGAACAACCTCTTTACCAGCGATTTCACCACTATTAGTCACCTGGACCGAAAAAGTCACTTTGCCTGATAATCGCTTTGTGTTCAAAGTATTACTGATCATCGCCGGAGAGCCATACTCGAAATCCGTGTAAGACAGGCCGTAACCAAATGGATAACTAACAGGCTTATCGAAAGTGGTAAAATACCGGTACCCAACATAGATACCTTCGTTGTAGAAGTGGGTATCGACTATGCCATCGGCATCTGTGTCTGTTCCCGGAAAATTGGCAGCTGAAGGAATGTCCGAATACTTCACAGGAATGGTTTGCGCCAGCTTCCCGCTGGGGTTAACTTCACCCGATAGTATATCGGCAACCACCTTCCCGGCTTCCTGCCCTGGCATATAAGCAAGAACAATCGCATCGACATTCTCTTGCCAGGAGTCCATTTCAATAATACCGGCAACATTGAGTACAACAACGACCTTCTTGTTTTTTTCGTGGGCAGATGTAGCGACACGATGAATCAGGCTTTCCTCATCTTCTGATAACAGAAAATCACCCGCTGAATGAGTTCTATCCCGTCCCTGCAAGGAATAACGACCAATAGTGATAACAGCCACGTCATTATTGGCGACATATCTCTCTATAGCTGCTGTTGAAAGAGAGGGCTCCTTGCACTCAATAATCGTAGATAAGCCATAAAAGTCAGTCTCTTTTTTATTCGCAGAAAAAAAGTCGTCATAAAAAGCTTTTAGATCAGCATCAACATTAAAGACATCCGCCAGACCATCCCCGATATTAACGGTATATGCCGCGTGAACGTCTCCGCTACCATAGCCACCTTTAAGGGTATTTACCTGGGCGATCCCAAACGAGGCAACAGTATCTGGCTGACTAATGGGCAGCGTATTGCCATTATTTTTTAACAGCACAACGCCTTCACCAGCTGCCATTCTGGATAACGCAGCGTGATCGTCCAGATCCGGACTATTACTAAATTGATAACCCTGATTGGAGGGCGCTTTCAACGACTGGGTTAACACTCTAACAGCACTGGTTGCGATTGTTTCCGAACTCAGCTCGCCGGATTCATAGGCATTTTTCAACTGCTCAAGGGCACCAATTTCATTATAGCGGTAAGCCAGTGCAACACCGCCGGGCTCAATCAGATCGTTACCAGACTGGATCATCTCAGAATAGTTACCGTCACCTGCGCTCCAGTCACTCATCACCATACCTTCAAAACCCCATTCGCCTCTTAGTACAGTGGTGTTAAGCTCTTTCCATTGTCCGGTGTAATGGCCATTCACCTGATTCATCGCAGTCATCACTGCCCAGGGATTGGCATTATCAACCGCATATTGAAAACCACGCAGATAAATTTCGCGCAAGGCTCTTGGTGAAATGATGTTGTTAACGGTGTTACGTGAAGTTTCGGCATTATTGGCAACAAAGTGCTTTATTGTGGCCCCCACACCCACCGATTGAGCACCAGAGACTTGCGCAGAAGCCATGATGCCGGACAGTAATGGATCTTCAGAAAAATACTCAAAGTTTCTCCCATTCAAAGGGTTACGCTGGATATTCAAACCAGGTGCAAGCCAAAAATCCAGTCCGTACTCTTTAGCTTCTTCGGCTATGGCTTGGCCAACTTCTTCTACAAGTTCAGGGTTCCAGGTTGATGCCAGCAAAGTGCTAACGGGAAACGCTGTAGCATAATAAGTATTGCTGTCACCTTCTCGGGTTGGCTCTATGCGTATACCGACTGGCCCGTCAGCAAGTTTGATCGCAGAAACATCCAGACCTGTTTGTTCATTATAAACACCGTTGATGTAGCCAACCGTTCCAGGAACATCATTGCTGAGATTGGTTAGCGCATCGTAATTAACCCCAAATGACCGGTCAGGCTGCATTGCGTAACCAGGACCGACCAACATATTCATTTGTTCATAGGCCGTCATTTTTGCAACCAGGGACTCAGCTCTCTCTTTATAAGTGTCGCCAACCTGATCTTCCACCGAATTTACGTTCTTACACCCTGGCATGGCGAGGAGCGGCATAATAGTCGCCAGTATGATCTTCTTATTGTCCACGTATAATGACCCGTTTCATTTAATTGAATCGCCTGGAGTCCAACTTACTTCGACTGCGCCGCCAACCACTCCATGATCGTTACTGGCCGGCCGTCGAGCATGACGGGAGCTCCATTCAAGTCGTGTCGACTTTTATTGGCGTGGCTGTAGATCCAGGACCAGTGTCCACTGTAGCGATAATCTTCTCCGCCAAAGAAGCCGGTGATGTCCACTACATGATCGTAGTAGGAAAAAATAATATTTTGAGCACCCGCCGCCATCAGACGTTTGTGCAGTGGCACCACGGTTTTATCCGGCTCCGTCACAGAGTCGTCTTTGGAATGCACAAACCAGATCGGAATATCTTTAATGCTGTCAACCTGCCTATCCGTCAGGTTTTCCGAATAGTAGGCCAAGGCACTCGGAAAGGCAGCAGCAAAGTAATCGGGATGTTCCAGAAGCAGCTTCAGCGTCATATACCCACCGTTGGAACAGCCACCCACATAGATACGAGCCGGGTCAATATCAGGATGGTCAGCGACGAACTGACGAATCAGAGCCATCAGTGGCGCGTGGTAAATATCATCGGTCTCCCCCCAGGTGGTCTGACCGTTGCCCGCATCCATCCATCGGGTTGGAGTTTGGGGAACCAGCAAGTATGCGCCACTAAAGAATGACTGTATTTCATCGGAAGCTAAGTTAGCCGCCCGGTTGGCAATGAGCGGAATGGACGGATCGGTGCCGCCCTCTCCCCCACCATGAAGCCAGATGATCAGCGGCGACTTTCCCTCGGTTTTTTTCGGAGCAAAGGAAGCATAAGATAGGGCTATTCCCTGGTCACTGAACTTGCCACTCAAGTCAAAGTGTTCAATGGGTTTTACAATCCGGTTGGCTTCTGAATTCCAGACCTTCCCGGTACTATTCTGAATAACCGTAAGTTGATAATCGATCCAGTTATTCCCCCGACACTTTTCGTTTCGCGAATATTGAATTGGGGAGCTGATTGGCATATTCGGTGCCACCGACAACACCAGGGTGACGAATTTTTCTTGATCATAATTAGCACCTTGCGCATCCGACACGTAGGCGTGGATAACCTCACGTTGCCCGGAAGCTAAAGCAGCGGGCAATTCGAAGCAATCCGAAGCCCGGTTAGCAAAAACGGTGTAGTCTTTCCAATCTACCGTGCTTACAGCCGTATCCAGTGACAGGATTACGCGGCTCACACCCGGCCCCCAGTCGTATCCTTCAACGACCATACTGTACTCCCCTCCTTGCGCGACTTCAGAGGAAGACTCATTCGCCCAAAGCGAAGAAGGTAGAGTAAGAGTTATCAATACAACCAATAAACAGTGAATAGATACTTTCATGGCTAGCCTTTCTGCTGCAGAGAATTAAACAGGAATAAATACAGATTCTTATTGTGGTTTTCATTGCTGACGATCAGGCGTGTCAGCCGCATATCCCTATAAGTAGAAATAGAACGAGTGACAACAATAACTTGAGCCCATTGCACCAGAGCATCCTCCAGGCGCAATTGCTTGAAGTTTCCGGTCTAACCCTTGTGTGTGCGCGTATAACCGCTGTTTAATAAAAAGGGTTATGACGCAGCTCCTGACTTAAATCGTCAATTAACTGCTCTTTGTCCCTTTAATGGCCAGCCGCTCCCACTATTCTCTTGACTCTGGCGGTTTCAACATCATTATTAGAATAGTTGCGGTCACAACCATCGCAATAAGTCCACCAAATGCGGGAGTATAACTACCGTAGGTATCGTGAATAACGCCACTCGCTCGCAGTGCAACAATGGCGAGAGGATTAGTGATAATCATCATGACACCCATCACCGTCCCGAAGCTTCTGGGACCAAAGAGCCAGGATATCAACGTTGTCCAAACTGGGAAGACCCCCCCTACTGCCACGCCCAGAAGCGCAACCGTGCACAGCAATAATTCAAACGAGGGCTGCATCATATAAACGGTGAGGATGCCAATGTTCGAGCCTGCTACGAATAAAAACAGCCATCGCAGATCCACCTTGTCCGCAAAATAGCCGACAATGATTTTGCCGCCAATGGCGGAGAATGTTTTGATCGAAGCCAGCAGTGCCGCAGTTTCTATGGTAAAGCCCAAATCCTGAAAATGGGGAACCTGGGAAGCGAGTAATGTCTGATCACTGGCCTGCATCAAACCGATGCCGATGGATAACAACCAGAAATTGCGATTGCAGAACAGTTCCTTGTAAGTCCACGGACGCTCTTGCAGTACAGCATGCTCTGCTGTGTTGCCCTGCTCGGTCGAACTGTCTGAACCGATAAATTCCTTCTGATAGCCAGGCTCATTTCCAGCGGGACTATTGCGAATGACAAAAATAGCCATCGATAGAAAACCCACCGTTGCGATTAAACCAATCTGAAACAGTGCCGTACGCCAACCAAAAGCCTCGATGAGCAATGCCGTCAATGGCTGGGAAACCATGCCACCCACTGACGTACTGAGCGCCAGTATCCCCAGCGCCCGTCCACGTCGTTTACTGAACCAGCGCACGACAACAGTATTAGCCCCCAACACACCACAGGCCGCGTAACCGAATGTCAGAGGCACGGTCAGCATAAACAACATAAACTCAGGAGATTGTGCACGGGATGTCAGCATAAGTGCGCCGCCGAACGACACGCCTCCCAGCATCATGATATGCCGCGCGGAGAACTTATCCATCAACCGTCCCACCAGCGGCGACATCACAACAGCGCCCAACTGAAGGGCAATCATCCCATTATTGGCAGCGGCCCGGGACAGTCCGAATTCGGCACTGACGGGAACCACAAACACCCCAAATACATAAACGGTGAACCCCAGGGCCATGGCCGCACAAATAAAGGCGGCGGACAGTACTTTCCAGCCTGTATAAATGGATAAAACGCGCTCGAACATCTTCATAAAAAGACCTTGAAAATCTTAGAAACGATTCAAAGAGTTGAAAACAGTCGTGATGCACAGACTGACGAAAGTGGCGGTTAACCACCCTATGGGACACAATGTCTGTACCCATCAAGAGTGGTTAACAGCGACTTATGAGAGCCTAGTCTGTAACTGAGGCTTGTTTGGCCACCTCAACGTCCTCAGCCACATGTGGACGAATCAGCTCCCAGTGGAAGTAGCCATCAGGATTGAGGTTTTTACTGCTGCCGATCAGATGCGTAAGCCGCATATCCTTATAAATAGGACGAGTAACACCAATAACTTCATCCCATTGCGCCAAAGCATTTTCCAGGTGATCAATTGCCTGAAGCTTCTTCTCCTCACCCCCGTTCTGCCGATACATCTGCAATGCCACGCCCCCGCGAATTTTCTCTGCAAGGTGAAGACCGAGATGAGACCAGGCCTGCACGTCCGCCACTTCATACATCAATGCGACATTATGACTTGTGTCGATTCCCTCAACGAGTTGCAGCGCTGCTCGACAATCCGACTCGAGCTGCTTCGCTAAGTCCAAGGGCGTTACTCGATCATCAGAGAATGTATTTCCTTTAATTACGGTATCGACATAGTCGGCTATCGATACATAGGCTGGATCAAGAACTGGCCGCTGAATTAAGCGATCCACCGAAATATAGTCCATTGTGCGGTCGCCGAGCGCCAACATGCCCTCGCTGTACAAGGTATGATCCCAGGTAGCATTGAACAGCGATGCCAGGCGCAGTGGTGTTTTGGATGCAAGTTCGTAAGCATTCAGCAAGTTTTTACCCTCTGCCCCATAACGACGGGCGAACTCCTCGGTAAAAACAGTATCTGACGTTTCAGGGTTGTACAGTAGCCGGCCCCAGAGTTTGTAAAACAGCCACTGGCGCTCAAACGCGAAATCCCAGTCGACGCCCTTCTTCACCGCGGTAAAGTAATCCAGCGCAGGAATGTAAGTTTCACTGCCGATAATATAACCACCAACTGCGCTTTTACTGCCGTTGAGCTGGATATGCTCACGAATGAATGAAGGCACTCCCCAGCGCAGCGCGTGAAAATCCTCATTGCGCACAATCCAGGTGAACTTGTAATTTTCCGGCTCCGGCTTGAAATAGGTATCGTGTAGTTCACCACCATGCACTCGAACAAAGGTCGGTGTAGAGTGGCCATGGGACCAGTTATACTTACCTGCCAACCAGATCGGGCCATCCACGTAATCAATCGATTCCAGAGTGGTTCGCACAAGCTGCTCGGTGTCCACACTGGTGGACCCGTCCATTGACTTGCCAGCCGATGAAGGCACCTTGTGAATCAATTTAACTGGGCGATCAACACTTTTAATGGCCGCAAGATAAGTCTCTTTCAGCCATGCGTCGCGTTGCTCTGGCATCCATCCACCCATGCCTTCAGAATGGGATAATCCTAATCCAGTCAGGTTTGGATACTCTTCCAGAACCTGGGCAACACTTTCGCGAACATAGCGTTTGATCAGCTCTGAACCGTCCGCTTTGGTGTTGTAGTAGGGGTAGGTGTTGACATGACCAACGTCGTGGGCCTCCACGAACTCTTTACTGACAAAGATATTCCAGGGCACGAGGTAAGTGTCAATGCCACGTTCCTTCGCCATGCGGAAAATACCTCGGTGAAGCTCTCGCCACTCCTTCATTTCCCGATCGCTAAAAGGACTTGCCTCAGGGAAATTGTGGGGTTTCACCATGTAAATCCAGGGATGGAGATTCCACAGTGTCAGAGCGTTGAAGCGATTCTCAACCATCATATCCAGAAAAGCTTCCCAATATTCCAAATCTCGGGTCGTGTCGTAATGTTGATCGAGGGCTTTACTGGGACGGTAACTGTCCCACGGAAAGTTATGTTTGATGGCACGGAGTTGTAAGTGAGGCTCTTCGGATTTTGCTTTAATATCATCCAAGGCTATGCCGTTTTTCAAATCTTCAACTAGCGCTAGAACACCGTATAACATTCCTCGCTCATCGCCGCCATAGACTGACAGGATGGGACCTTCCGGGATAATAGAAAATGCTTCTTTCTTTAAGCTGTAATCATTCACAGCAATGCTGATCAGATAATCATAATCACGCGCCGAATCCACAACGGTGTAATCCTGCTCTTTCAGGACACTTACCAGCTTGTCTGAAGCGTACTTCGCCTGAGGAAGCGTCTTATCATGAACGATATAAACACTGTCTGCGAAAACATTAACATTGATGAAAACTAACGCGAGGATAGAAAACACCAACGGCGTTATTTTTTTTGCACTTACCGTGATTTTTTGACTCATTATTGTTTCCCTATTTTGACATAGCTGGCCAGCATTTTAGTGTCCGAAAGAATTCAAAATGCTCTTCATAGCTACCCTGACAATCACCCTGAATATGACTTAACGACGACCAGATAGCTCCAGCCGTCGTCAAGGATCTTGTTAACACTTCAAAAACAGTTGCTTAGGAAGCCAGTTATTCAACCGGCTCAAGGACAATCAGTTCCAACGCATTCGCACTCAGGTTAACAGGGATACTGTAGCTTTCACCCGGTTCAACAACAGACTCCGACACCAACTGCAGATTAGCAGCCTCTGGATTGGTCCAATAGTTACTGGTGTTCTGGTCGATTCTGTACAGTTTTTGACGGACTGGCCCATCTTTGAGGACTGACTGCAACTGGGACATATCGATTGTTGTCTGGAAACTGCCGTTATTGGTGTGCTGGTAGTTCCAAACCATGACCGACACGCCAGAGGTGTCTTTGGCGGCAAGCGCGTAGACACCCTGACCGTCTTTAAGACTGTCGGAGGTGGCTTTCACTCGAGTGTCCTTCATCATGGACTGCATTAACAACATATTTCCATAAGGTGAGAAAGTATCAACTTGCGGACCTTCAGGAGCGTGAGTAATCAGCTGATCTTTGCGTCCCTGGGTCGCGTGACGAACTACCCAATTGAAAGGGTACACTTCTGATTGATCTGCCCACCAGTAAAACATCGACGCCATACCTGCAGCCTGACGGATGTAGTCATTCTTGCTGGGATCTTTTTCGTCGAACGACGGACCGGGGTAAAGACCGGTTTCGGTGACGTAGACAGGAATACCCTCTGGGAGCTGGCGCTCTTTAAGCCAGTTATCCAGACGAGCGCGCTGTCCGCCTATTTCGCTGGGATCCGCCTTGTAAGCCCTGTACTGTTTGAAATCATCACTGAACTCGCCGTAACCGTGATACGAGATAAAGTCGAGACGTTTGTCTGGGTTCTGATCAGCCGCATAGCCGTCGAGGAAGGCCGTCGTCCAGAGCTCGGTCATTCCGGTTAGTGTCGGGCCACCGATCTTGATCTTTTCTGACTCGGGTAAGCCTTTGTTGACTTCATTAACCGCCTGGTAATAAGGGACATAGTAGGCATACACTTCGTCCGGTTGCAGTATTGGCGCTTTGCGAGCGTAGACTTGCTTGCCGTGAAACTCCCAATCAGGCTCGTTGGTTGCCTCAATATAATCGACATTGGGATACTGCTTCTTCAGCTCTCTGATGGCCAGCGTGAGCAAGGGTTTAGCGTCCGCAGGCGGACGTTTTTCCTCAATAAGGTGCTTCGGAGTCAAGTGCACCATGAGAGAATCCGTCGAATCACTGATATCACCAATCCAGTCAGCGATCGACGAAAAGTCACAGGAATTGGCCGCGACGTCGCAATGTTCGTCCACAGAGAAGCCCATACGCACAAGGTCACTGCGCAGCCCGTGCTCATCGAGAAACTCGACATCGCCAGCGCGCAGATCCGGTGCGGGATCGCCGTTGTCCCAAGTGTTATAGCGTTCGGTTCGCATCAGGTCACCCTGTTCAGCGGCAAAATCCACCACGACGGATGCTGATTCGATCGACGCAGGCGCTGCCGAAGCTGCCGCCTCAGCTTCAAGAGAAGAGCCCGGCTCCTGCTTGGTCAGGCTGGAACCTGGCTCTTGCTTGGTGAGACTGGCTTCCGGAGTATCGGTACCGTCACTACCGCCGCAGGCAGTGAGTAACGTCAGCGTCACCAGTGCCGGCGCTGCCATTTTGAGAAGTGGGTTAAGATACATATTTTAATCCTCGAAATAAGTGTCATGCCGTTTTAGTAACGTTGACACTACCCTCTGTTAAAAAGTTTTATTTGCAACTACGCCTATCTAGGACGCTGCAAAGTTAAAGTACGACTAGGTAAGTTCTATCAACTCATATTCTTCAAGCGATGGAAGTTCAATAACAGTGAACTCGCCTTTACGGGATACGTTTAAGCCTTTATCCGTTCTGATCGCACGAGCCTTGGAGAATTTACCCCTGATTTCAACTTCAATATCCTGAACCGGTACAGGTTCAAAATAAGCCGTGTCAGAGTGGCCGGACATATTAATCAGGTGCAGATGATGACGGTTATGCTGACGCATCAGACTCATCGCTACTGACGGGTGAGCATTCGAACGCAAGTCTCTACCCTCTGGAATCAGATGATCCACCAAGTTGGTGAGAATCTCCCGATGGCTTTCCAGGCTGTGCAAATGATACAAACCGCCAATATCCCATGGAAGCCACGCCACTGTGCCGCGCCCCATTTGTTTCATAATCATCCCGGGCTTGCCTGAGTCTTCCCAGCCAAGACCAACGAATTCAGGCGGCGCGTAGAGAGCAGGAGGCACAAACGTCAAGGCAGGCTTGCCATCCGCTTCAACCTCCAGGAAGTCGCCGTGCATCATGGCCACATCGATATCTTCCATGGTGTTGAAGAGTTTCCGGTCGTGCACTTTGAAATAAGCACCATCCGGCTCTTCCCAGCGTTTCACGATCGGAGCGATTTCAAATTCAGGCTCCCAGGAGCTGGCAACAATTAGATTACCGCCATTTTTGACGTAGTCTTCCAGCTCTTTGGGAACGGGTCCGGTGGTAATCACCAGATCAACATCTCGCTGACCGATCCAGTCCAGATGGGTCATGCTGGCAAACGGAATGTGTTGCTCAGTCAGAAAGCGGAATATGCCACGATAGGCTTCGGTAGAGCCTTCAAAACCAGCACCCGATTGACCGCCTTGCGAAGTCGCCAACAACACAACCCGCGCTTCATTTCGTTGATCGTAATAATATTCCTGATGATCTTTTAACCATTGATAAATGGGTTTCACCGTTTGAGCAGCAGATCTGTTTTTCAGATCGCTGAGGGTACCGTTCATGCTATAAGCCGCAAAACCGCCATTGGCGACACTTTGCCAAATACGCGTAGAGATTTCGGCACGAGGTACCGCAGAGAAACGCCAGGCAAAGTCCAGAAACTGCATGGACTGACACATCACTTCAGCCTGTGGGTAAGAGTTTCTCCATTTGTTCACATTATCGCTAGCGGTATAAGGCCACAGCGGCAGGGGACGATCCAGACCAGTGCTCGATTCCCCGTAAACAATATCGGTGATCTTGGGCGTTCCACCGATCAGAGCCGCCGATGGTCTTTTGGCACGCATCAGGCCAATGATTTTCTCGGAAAACACCTGACCGCATTCGCGCATAAACACACGATAGTCGGCATCAGGATCTTTTGGCACGGAGCGGCCGTATTTTTTATTGTAGAGTGTCTGGCAGTTGTCACAATGACAGATACCCAAGTAGGTCCCAGCGTAATCGTGCGTTGGATTGAGGAAGTTATTAAAGAAGCAGCCATCAACATCATAGCGACCGAGGGCTTCATCCAAAATTTCCAAAGATTTTTGCTGAATCCAGCCGCCGTTAATACAAACTTGATAGACGCCATTATAGATAGCTGGCGAGCCGTCCTCTTTGGTGAAGAACCACTCCGGGTGAGCGTCATACACTTCTTTCCGGGCTTTACTGAAATCCCAACGGCTGACGACGCGAATGTCACGCGCGTGTGCCTCGGCCAAGATCTCTCCAAAGGTGTCTTGCCCCTTTGGCATATAGGCGCTGACATGAGCAAACTCAATGTCAGTAGGATAGTACGCGGTAATACCACCGGCATTGACGAGCGCTGTGTTTACGTTCAGCTCAGAAATCTCATCCACATACTTTATGGGATCAATCGCTGCATCAGGCTCACGCAAGTTGGTTTGCAGCCAGCGAATCGCTTTACCTCTCCACCAGTCGGATGATGAACCATCACTCCCTGCAAATGCCATACGTACGCCAGGCATTGTCGCCGCCGCCGCGACCGCACCGGTTTTCAGAAAGTCTCGTCTATTCATGCTCTCTCCAAACTTTTGATTTGATTTATCTTCATTTAATTTAAAAATTAATTCGTAGAACGTAATCGATCAGTGCGGATTATTACAGGCTGTGTTATTCGCCTCTGGCACGGTGATGAAACTAATACTCGTAGGCGCTAGTGTTATATTGTCACCATCCACTGGTTCAGGTTTAATCACTGGCAGCGTACCCCCCTCGCCCAACTCCAATGCTTTGCCATTCAGTTGCACGACGCGACTTTGCAACTCTGGGGCTGTCAGCGTGTACAACTCCGCCGGGCCGGAAACGCTGACCGTCTCTGTTTTATCCTGAAGATTGATCGCTAATACCGTTACCCCACCAGAATGGCCTCGCTGGCAGTGTGCGTAAGTGTGGAGACCGGGTTGGTTGTCACCGGCATCCAGAACCTTCGTTCCCATCAATTTGCGCCACAACAGTGCTGCCCAGTAATCTGCATTCGGCATAAAGGTCTTTTCATCGATGACGCCATTACTGCCGCTGATCAGAGCATGGGTAAAGATTGCATCCAAGCCCTGCTTGGCTAACCGGGCGTGGGTATCCAGAAAGCGGAATGTTTCCAGAAAAGTTGGCTGCCAGCGAGTGCCGCCACAGGAGGCTGTCCCCGTTTCAGTCAACCAAATCGGCGCATCGGGTGCGAAGTTATCCCGTAAAGCTTTATATCGTTGAAACGTCTTGTCGGGACGCGCCAGCCACTCTTCGGTCAGAGCTTGTTCAGCCGTAACGCCTGCCGGAGCACCGGGTGGCACACAGCGCTCAGCAACCGCACCGTAGAAATGATAGGTGATAAGATCGGGCTTCGGCAAAGGCTCCGCTGACATGTACTGCTCGGGCGTCACCTTTTCCAGAGAAGGAATAGGCACAGGAATTCCCAGTGCGGCAACACCCGGTGCTCCCAGCTTGGTGCTCGGTGACGCGTCGCTCATAAAAGCATCAAATAAGGCAAAGTCGCGGGCAAAGTCCTCAGCGCTCTCACCTTCTTCCGTACGCCCAGGTTCGCGTGCGTTTGGCTCGTTATACAACTCGGCAGCATAGATCTCACCACCAATGGAATCCGTAAAGGCCACAAAAGGCGCTGCATGCTCCGGCGTCCAGGCATGTGCCTCATCCCTGACCCCGTCGCTGACGGTGAAACCGGTGAGCACTTTGGCGTCAACAGCGTCGGCAAATTCCAGCGCCCCTTTCCAACTGTCGCGTGTGAGAATCCAGCGATAGCCATCAGGCACCTGATCTAACCGGGGTTCATCATTATCTTGAAAGTAGACCGAATTGGTTGTCGTACCGCCATAGCGAATGTAGAGCGGCGACAGCGCCTCTGTGAGGGTGCGCAATCGGGAATTGGTCAAATCCGTAGGCAGTCGAACTTCACGTATAGCTTCGAAATTGTCGGCTTGCTTGGCTCCACCTTCTTCTTTGGAACCATCATAGGTTTTCCAGGTTTCGCCACCTGTGAGATGCGACATACCCACCTGGAACGACATATATCGCTCATCGATGGTGCGAACCAGAGGCATGTTTTCGACATTAACGGGATTTGTGGCGGATGAGGATGATGTGCCGTACAAAACAGCGGTAGTGCCCAGCAGCGGAGCTGCAACGGCCAAGCTAACAGCAATACTTTTCTTCATGAATAGAGCTCCACCTATATGACCAGCAACAATAGCGGTTATTGGATCGATTTGAGGATAACGTCAATGCGCGGTCAAGCACGCCAGTAGCCAGATGTGAGCTTTTTAGCAGTAGAGAGATACCCAACAGGGCGCGCTGGGAAATGACAGTACCTGATGTACTGCTTGGTCAGGCCTGCTGAATGTCACTGGGATTGAACGCTTGGCAGTGAAGTTATCCTTATTATTGAGCTCCGTTAAGTTTAATAGAACTCTTGGCTTAACCCTTAATTAGAGGCTATATCAAATTCGAGTAACAATTGGTGTCATTCGTTTCTGCAATCATAACGACACCAAGCTGAAATGAAGCTTAAATGAACCTGAAATGCTGTATTTGGGGAGGATTTGGGGAGGAGCGTCACGCTGAATGGCCAGCTTAAACCGGAAAGTAGATCAAAAATCAGTCTAACAGGCTGGATGACGGCCTCCCACCGACTGCACCCAGAACCAACCAGCTTCTGCGAGAGGACAAAACAAGCAGAGAGACGCTAGCCCCTACTGCAGAACTCCATTAATGGCCTGTTCGTTATTTGAATCGTTATTGATAAACTGATTAGGAAAACGCACTTCCGCTAAAAAGCTTCGCTCCCCTTCCTTGCTTGTCAGATACAAGGTTGCTCCATGCAGATCAGCAATACGCTCCACGATAGAAAGCCCTAACCCAACACCGCCCGCTTCACGCCCCGGCAGACTGTAAAACCGGTCTGTTAAGCGTTGACGTTGCGACTCACTAATCACTTCACATTCATTCGCTACCGAAAAACTGGCAGCTTCAGCGCCTCGCTTCAGACAGATATGAACCGTCCCGCCGGCCGTGGTGTACTTAAAAGCGTTATTCAATAAATTTCGGATCAATATCTTAATCCAATCCTGATGCCCTTCTATGGTGACATCAGGATCTTCATCTATTTCAATTTCTAAATGACGATCTGCCGCCAGATGCCCTTCTTCAGCCATCAGATCGATCACAATCCGGTTCAAATCGATTGTGTGACGACCAAATTGTTGCTCTGGATCCAGTCTTGCCAGGGTTAACATCTGAGTCACAGTATCCGCCGCCCTGGCCACTCGAACTTCAATGCGCTCCAACATTTGCCGACTCTCTGAGTCACTGGTCTGACGCAGAGAACGCTGTACCTCGGCCTTGATTGCCGCCAAGGGCGTCTGCAACTCATGAGCTGCATTGGAGGTAAACCGCCTTTCGCTGATCAACGCTTGTTGCAGACGATCCAGCAGTTCGTTCAAGGATGACACCACAGGTTGGATTTCCAGAGGGACTCCGTCCTGATCGATTGGATCGAGTGCCGAGGGCTTGCGCGCTGATATTTTAGTCGCCAAGTGCTCCAGA
>NZ_CBFIHX010000005.1:0-59955 GCF_965662505.1 Pseudomaricurvus sp.
TGGATACATCCTTCGACAGGCTCAGGATGAACGGTGATTCGAGCCTATTCCATTACCGCTCGCTCTGAGCCTGTCGAAGAGCATGTCTGGGTGGGTACATCCTTCGACAAGCTCAGGATGAACGGGGTCCGAACCTGCCGCTAAGCTTCACTCACTGCCAGCTGAATACCCGCCTGCTGAGCAAGCTCGATAAACGTCGGGAAAGATGTAGCCACATTGGCACAATTCTTAACCACGATATCGCCAGTGGCGCGCAAACCCGCAACCGTAAATGACATGGCAATGCGGTGGTCACCGTGGCTTTCCACTTCTCCGCCGCCGATAGGACCACCTTCAATCACAATACCGTCCGGTGTGGCTTCGGCTTTCACACCCAAAGTCACCAAGCCATCCGCCATCACCTGAATACGGTCGCTCTCTTTGACTCGCAGCTCTTCAGCGCCAGTCAGAACCGTCGTACCTTCGGCGCAGGCCGCGGCGACAAACAATGCCGGGAATTCATCAATAGCCAGCGGTACCTGATCTTCCGGCACATGAATGCCTTTCAGGGGTGCGTATTTGACGCGGATATCGGCGACAGGCTCGCCACCCACTTCGCGCTGATTGCTTAGGGTAATGTCCGCCCCCATCAAGCGCAGAATATTGATAACACCATCACGGGTAGGATTAATGCCTACATGAGTCAGAGTCACATCGGAACCCGGCGCAATAGCAGCCGCCACCATAAAGAAGGTGGCAGAAGAGATATCCGCAGGCACTTCAATTTTGGTGGAGGTCAGGCTGCCACCGGAACTCAGGCTTGCTTTCGCACCATCGCGCTCAACGGTATAACCAAAACCCGTCAACATGCGCTCAGTATGGTCACGGGTCGGCGCAGGCTCTGTAACCTGGGTTTTTCCGTCGGCGTATAAACCCGCCAACAACACACAGGATTTCACCTGAGCACTGGCCATCGGCATTTGGTAATCAATAGCCTTCAATGTTGCGCCGCCTTTGATTTTTACCGGAGGCAAACCACCCTCAGCGGTGTCGATCTGCGCTCCCATTTCACGCAGTGGATTGGCTACGCGATTCATCGGACGCTTGGAGAGGGATTCATCACCAGTCAGCTCAGAATCAAATTGTTGTCCTGCCAGCAAGCCAGACAGCAGGCGCATGGAGGTTCCGGAGTTGCCCACGTACAGAGGGCCCGGAGGTGCCTGCAAACCGTTCAGACCCACACCGTGAATACGAACGCGCCCCTGATCAGGCCCTTCAATAACAACACCCATATCGCGGAATGCCTGCAGGGTGGCAAGAGCATCCTCCCCCTCCAGAAACCCTTCCACCTCGGTAATGCCCTCGGCCAGAGAGCCCAACATGATGGAGCGATGGGAAATGGACTTGTCGCCGGGAACACGAAGCTCGCCGGACACACTGCCACCTGGTTTAACCGTGTATGTAATCTCTTGATCTTGCATGGATGGACTGTACGCCTGCTTGGTTAACATTTTAGTAAAGTGATCGCGAGCGGCTTTGGCGCGGGTAAACACCCCCAACAGATACTCGCTGTCTTCGCTGGCAATGGCCGAGCGCAGACGGTTAAGGTTTTCGCTGAACAAATCCAGCGCAGTTAACACGCTGTCTTTGTTGGCTTTCATAATATCGTGCCACATCAACGGATCGCTGGAGGCGATGCGGGTAAAATCCCGGAAACCGCCTGCGGCATAGCGAAAGATGTTTTCGTTTTCTGAATCGTGAGCCAGTGTATCCACCAACGAAAAGGCGATTGCATGGGGCAAATGACTGGTAGAAGCCAAAACCTCGTCATGCTCATCAACAGGCATGGACAGCACTTCGGCACCCACCGCCTGCCACATGGCGACCACTCGCTTGAGATGATCCTGACCCGATTCCGGCGTCGGCGTAATAATCACACGGTGGTTTTTGTACAAATCCGGATTACTGGCTTCGACACCGCTTTTTTCCGAACCGGCGATGGGATGACCGCCCACAAACTGAGGCGGCAAACAGCCATAAGCAGCTTCCACCGCAGCAATCACGGAACCCTTGACGCTCGCGCCATCGGTGATCGTAACGTCAGAAGACACACAGCCTTTGATTTGCTGCAGAATAGCTTCAACTGTCAGCGTGGGCACAGCAATGAATATCACATCACCCGCCGTCAGCTCGCTGGCGATCTCTTCAATGGACGTCACCGCACGATCAGCAACCCCCAGACGCACCGCATCCACACAGGTTTGCTCACGACGCGCGACACCAATAACTTCCTTGCAGGCTCCGGCTTGCTTTAAAGCAACCGCCAGGCTGCCTCCAATCAAACCAATACCAACAACGACTAAACGATTTACACAGGCTTCCAACTGACGGATTCCTAAATTAATTTTCTACCGGTTTTACCTCGTCATTGCGAGGAGCAAAGCGACGCGGCAATCCACTATTAGCACCATGTAACTACACCCCACCAAACATGGATCACCCAGGCGACACTCTCTTGCCTTGCAGGCAATTCACCTTGTTGCCGCGCTACGCTCGCAATGTCGGGACGCAAAATCAACAAAGTCTTACAAAACACCCTGCGGGTAGGAACCCAACATTTTGATGTCTGCCGCTCTGCTACCCACTTCTTTCAAGGCGGCCTGCACGTTGTCATCATCTTTGTGACCGTTGAAGTCGATGAAAAACACGTAATTCCAGTTGCCGGTACGTGAGGGACGAGTTTCAACGCGAGTCAAATCGATCTTGTGAGTCTGGAATGGCACCAACAGATCGTGCAAAGCACCCGGCTCATTGCGCATGGAAATCACGACGGTGGTTTTATCCACACCACTGGCATCAACCACCTGAGTACCAATAATCAGGAAGCGAGTGGAGTTGTCCGGCTGATCTTCGATATTTTCCGCGAGCTTGGTCAGGTCATATTTATCCGCTGCCATTTCGCCTGCAATGGCCGCTGCATTCCACTCACCTTTAAGGCGTTTGGCCGCTTCAGCGTTACTGTTCACCGCAACCCGCTCGGCATTGGGGTAATGAGCGTCCAGCCATTTTCGGCACTGCGCCAAAGACTGGGAGTGCGAGTATATGCGGGTAATGCTGTCAGTCTTGGTCACATCCGACACCAGCAAATGCTGATGAATGCGAAGCACCACTTCACCGCAAATTCTCAGATTGGACCCCATGAAACTGTCCAGAGTGTGATTCACCACACCCTCTGTTGAGTTTTCCACGGGCACGACGCCGTAGTGAACCGCGCCGGATTCTACTTCACGGAAGACATCATCAATCGCCGAGAAAGGCAAAGTAACGGCGGAATGACCAAAGTGCTTGAGCGCCGCCTGCTCGGTAAAAGTCCCCTCGGGCCCCAGAAACGCCACCTTGATAGGCTGTTCCAGAGCCAGACACGCAGACATTATCTCCCGAAAGAGACGCGCCATTTCTTCGTCGCCCAAAGGCCCCTGATTGCGCTCCATCGCCTTGCGCAGCACTTGTGCCTCACGCTCCGGACGATAGTAAATAATGTCGCTGCCGTCGCTGTTGGCTTTTTTCACCTCTGCGACTTCCTGCGCGCACACTGCACGCTCACTGATCAACTGCCCAATCTTCAGGTCAATGTCATCAATGCGGTCACGCAATGCCGCCAACTGAAGCTTTTCTGTATCTTGTGTCATACCTGTAAACCCTGCCATCGGACAAACCGTGAAGTCTTGTACCTTACCGACTCAATCATCCGAGATAATCAACCTGTAAAAACCAAACTGCCCGATTAATCTTAGCAGCATCACAGTCCATCAGGACTGCTCCATACCGCCAGGATTCAATCGGGCAATTTCAAACTCTAAAGAGAAGAACCAAGCGACGAATTACGCTTCGCCGCCCTCTTCACTGCTCTCTTCTTCGGCCTCTTCAACGACGCCGCTACCCTCTTCAATACGCTCGACACCCACCAGGTGTTCATCCGTCTTCAGCTTGATCAGACGCACGCCCTGGGTATTCCGGCTCAATACAGACACTTCAGCCACGCGAGTCCGGACAAGAGTCCCCTGATCCGAAATCAGCATGATTTCGTCAGTGTCGAAGACCTGAACAGCACCAACCACGGCACCATTACGGTCTGTAGTCTGCATACCAATGACACCCTGGTTGCCACGTCCCTTGGTTGGGAAATCTTCAACACTGGTGCGCTTGCCGTAGCCGTGCTCACTGACTGTCAGCACGTAACCGTCTTCCTGCGGAATAACCATGGAGATGACGTACTGATCTTCTTGCATACGGATACCACGAACACCGCGAGAAGTCCGTCCCATAGCCCGAACATCGCTCTCTTTAAAGCGAGCGGCTTTACCACTGGACGCAAACAGAACCACGTCGCAGTTGCCGTCCGTAATCGCCGTACCCACCAGACGATCACCTTCGTCCAGATCAATGGCGCGCAAACCGACACTCCGTGGACGGGAAAACTGACTCAGAACTGTTTTCTTCACGGTACCGTTGGCGGTCGCCATAAAGATAAAGTGCTCATCCGTGTATTCTCTGACCGGCAGAATCGAGGTAATGTGCTCACCATCTTCCAACGGCAACAGATTGACCATCGGACGCCCGCGAGATTGACGACCCGCTACTGGAATCTGGTACACCTTCAACCAGTAAACCTTACCGGAACTGGTAAAACACAGAATGGTATCGTGCGTGCTGGCAATCAGCAGGTGCTCTACAAAATCTTCGTCTTTCACCGAGGTCGCCGCTTTACCCATGCCACCGCGACGCTGAGCCTGATAAGAATCCAGCGGCTGGGTCTTGGCGTATCCGCCGTGGGAAATGGTCACCACGCGGTCTTCTTCGGTGATCAGATCTTCAATGGTCAGATCCAACTGAGAACTCTGGATGTCAGTACGACGCTCATCGCCGTAGCTGTTCATCACTTCTTCCAATTCTTCACGGATCACTTCCATCAAACGGTTTGAGTTACCCAGGATCTCCAGGAACTCAGCAATCATTTCCAGCTTCTCTTTATACTCTGCCAGCAGCTTGTCGTGCTCCATGCCGGTCAGACGATGCAGACGCAATTCCAGAATAGCCTGAGCCTGGGCCGGAGACAGGTAATAGCGCTTGCCATCTCCTTCCCCTTGCAATCCAAACTGGGGATCCAGATCTTCCGGACGGCAGGCATCGTCACCGGCGCGCTCCAGGAATTCACTGATATCGCCCACAGGCCAACCGCGGGCAATCAGCCCTTCTTTTGCATCTGCCGGACTGGCGGAGGTCTTAATCAACTCAATGACAGGGTCAATATTGGAGATGGCAACCGCCAGACCTTCCAAAATATGGCCACGCTCGCGGGCTTTACGCAGCAAATAAACGGTGCGGCGAGTCACCACTTCGCGGCGATGACGCACAAAGTACACCAACAATTCTTTCAGATTCAGCTGCTTTGGCTGGCCATCAACCAGAGCCACCACGTTGATACCGAACACACTTTGCAGTTGAGTTTGTGCGTACAGGTTATTGAGGACAACTTCGCCCACTTCACCACGCTTCAGCTCAATGACTACGCGCAAACCGTCTTTATCCGATTCGTCACGCAGTTCGGAAATCCCTTCGATTTTTTTCTCTTTGACCAACTCGGCGATCTTCTCGATCAAACGTGCCTTGTTCAGCTGGTAAGGGATTTCATTAATAATGATGGTTTCTTTGTTGGACTTATCGTCACGTTCAATATCCGCTTTGGCGCGGATGTAGATGCGGCCACGGCCTGTACGATAAGCCTGCACAATGCCGGCGCGACCGTTGATGACGCCGCCGGTAGGGAAATCCGGCCCAGGGATGATTTCCATCAACTCATCAATGGTGATGTCTTCGTTGTCGATATAGGCCAGACAGCCTTTCACCACTTCGCGAAGATTGTGGGGCGGGATATTAGTGGCCATACCCACAGCGATACCGGAGGAACCATTGACCAGCAGGTTGGGCACACGGGTCGGCAATACGCTGGGCATTTGCTCGCTGCCATCGTAGTTGTCGACAAAATCTACCGTTTCTTTTTCGAGATCGGCCAACAGATCGTGGGCCATCTTTTGCATGCGGATTTCGGTATACCGCATGGCGGCTGCGCTATCGCCATCAATAGAACCAAAGTTACCCTGACCATCCACCAGCATATACCGTAGAGAAAATGGCTGCGCCATTCGGACGATGGTCTCGTAGACGGCAGAATCACCATGCGGGTGATATTTACCGATCACGTCACCGACCACACGAGCCGATTTTTTGTACGGCTTGTTCCAGTCGTTGTTCAGTTCACTCATGGCAAACAGAACCCGACGGTGCACTGGCTTCAGGCCGTCGCGCACATCTGGTAAAGCTCGACCCACAATTACGCTCATGGCGTAATCCAGGTAGGATTGTTTCAGCTCGTCTTCAATATTAACGGGCAGGAGTTCTTTTGCTAAATCACCCATAGGGTCGGCATTCCTTATTATATCGCTCAGCGCAATTGCGGCTGTGGTCCAGAGCCTGTGACAAGGCCCACATACAATATTCTAAATACGGTCAATATTCTAAGTACAGCGCCCCAACACTATATACAGCTCCCCAACAACAAGGCCGTTTCCATTCCGCATGCGGGGGACACTGGAAGTCTGAAAACTGTTAGAGCCAGAAAACCACTAAAGCCGTCAATACTACCATAAAATCAGTAGCATAGGCACACTGATAGATTCTCAATTACAGGTATCCAAACTGCTTTCGCACTGCCCTTCGGGTTATACTGCGCAAGAGCAGTAAATCGGGTGACAACAAGCCCCCAAAACCGTTCACTTTTCAGGCAAAAAGCACACTCAAAAGTCTATTGTGATACTTTTTATTCACTGTCCCACGACCCCTATTTCAGCTACGGTAAGGTTATGAATCAAGGCACAGCCATCACCTCAGTCGATTTGATGATCCATGCGCGCTGGATTATCCCGGTTGTCCCGGAGAACCAGATTCTCAGTCACTGCTCGCTGGTGATTGATGATGGCCAAATTCTGGCGATTCACCCTACCCCCGAAGCCAAACGCCGCTACTCGGCCGACCGCGAACATCATCTGGATCAACACATTGTCACCCCGGGTCTTGTGAACACCCACAACCACGCGGCTATGTCACTGTTACGGGGTTTTGCCGACGACCACCCGCTGCAAACCTGGCTGGAAGAGCACATCTGGCCCACTGAGGCGCAGTGGGTGACACCTGAATTTGTCCGCGATGGCACCGAGCTGAGCGCAGCGGAGATGATCCGCAGCGGCACCACCACCTTTGCTGACATGTATTTCTTTCCGGAAGAAACGGCCAGAGCCGCTCTGAACAGCGGTATGCGCTGCCAACTGCACTTCCCGGTTCTGGACTTTCCTACCGCCTGGGGGCAAGGGCCTGACGATTACATTCAGAAGGGGCTCGCCCTCTCTGACGACTATCGTTCACACCCAACCATCAATATTGCCTTCGGCCCTCACGCACCCTATACCGTGTCGGACGAACCCCTGCAGCGCATTGCCACTCTTGCCGAGGAGATGCAAGTGCCGATTCAGATTCACCTGCACGAGACCGCCACTGAGGTCGAAGACGCCGTTGCCGCTTCTGGAGAGCGCCCCATCGAACGGCTCAACCGGCTGGGATTGCTATCGCCTCTGACCCAGTGTGTGCATATGACACAGGTCTCTGCCGACGACATCGAACTGCTGAAGCAAACTGGCGCCCATATCATCCACTGCCCGGAATCCAATCTGAAACTGGCCAGCGGTTTCTGTCCGGTCCAGTCCCTGATCGACAACGGCATCAACGTCGCTTTGGGCACCGATGGCGCCGCCAGCAACAACGATCAGGATCTGTTCGGAGAGATGCGCACAGCGGCTCTGCTCGCCAAAGGCGTCAGCGGAGACGCCAGCGCGGTCGATGCCCACGCAGCGCTGAGAATGGCCACTCTGAACGGCGCCAAGGCCTTGGGACTTGATACTGAGATTGGCAGCCTTGAAGTGGGCAAGCAGGCAGATATCACCGCCATCGCCATTGATCAGCTTGAGCAACTGCCGCTCTATAACCCGATCTCCGCTTTGAGCTATAACAATATTTCGCAGCAAGTCAGTCACGTTTGGGTCAACGGTCATCCATTACTGGAAGAGCGCCGACTGCTGACACTGGATGAAAAACAGATTTGTGAACGAGCCAAATACTGGCAAGATCGCATCCAGTCCTGACGTGGTCCCCCTATCAAACCGGACACCCGCTAAACTATCCACTGAATGAAAACAGTCTTTTTGAGTAAAACACTATGAGCAATGTCGATCAGGCAGAAATTGCCAAGTTTGAAGCCCTTGCCAGCCGCTGGTGGGACAAAGGCAGCGAGTTCAAGCCGCTCCACGATATCAACCCATTGCGCTGCAATTACATTGACGAGCGCTCTCCGGTTGCGGGCAAGAAAGTGTTGGATGTAGGCTGCGGCGGCGGCATTCTCAGCGAGGCGCTGGCTCAGCGCGGCGCCGACGTCAGCGGTATCGACATGGGCGCAGCCCCTCTGGAAGTTGCCAAACTGCACAGCCTCGAAAGTGGCGTCAGCGTAAACTACCGTCAGATCACGGCCGAAGAACTGGCCGAGCAAGAAGCTGGACAATACGACATCGTCACCTGCCTGGAAATGCTGGAACACGTCCCCGATCCCGCCTCGGTTATCCGTGCCTGCGCGACCCTGTGCAAGCCTGACGGTCATGTGTACTTCTCGACCATCAACCGCAACCCGAAAGCCTACGCTTTCGCGGTACTGGGTGCAGAATACGTGTTGAAAATGCTGCCCAAAGGCACTCACGAATACAGCAAATTCATTCGTCCTTCCGAGCTCGGCAACTGGATTCGCCAAACCAATCTTCAGCTGCAGGATATGACAGGCCTCACCTACAACCCGCTGACCAAAACCTACAAATTAAAAGCCAGCGATGTCGATGTGAATTACATGGTGCACACAACCAAAGATGCCTGATACTGATATGCAGACACCTAACGAGATTGAGCCCCGCTCGATCAAAGCCGTGGTCTTCGATCTGGATGGCACACTGCTGGATACCGCACCGGATTTTGTTTACGTGCTGAACAAACTGCGAGACGAAGAAAACCTTCCTCCTCTCGATGCAACCACCATTCGCAACACCGTCTCGGACGGTGCTCGGGCACTGGTAACGCTGGGGTTTGGTCTGCTTGAAAGCGATGACGGTTTTGAGCCTCTGCGCTTGCGTCTGTTGGCGCTATACACCAAGCACCTTGCGGTCAAAAGTGCGCCGTTTGCTGGCATCACAGAGTTGTTGAAATTTATTCAGGATCAAAAACTGAGCTGGGGAATTGCCACCAACAAACCGGAAGTCTACACAACCCCACTTCTGGCAGCGCTGGATCTGACACCCGACTGCGTGATTTGCCCGGATCATGTGGAAAACCGCAAACCTCATCCGGAGTCCATGCACCTTGCCGCCAAACTGCTGCACTGTGCCCCGGAAGAAATTATTTACGTCGGCGACCACGCGAGAGACATCGAGTGCGGCCGTGAGGCCGGCTGCCCCACCATTGCTGCGGCCTATGGCTACATCAACAATCACGATGATATTGACAGCTGGCAAGCAACGCACCGCGTCAGTCACGCGCAGGAGATGATCGCCATCATCCAACGCTATCTGGCAAAAAGCTGAGCACAAACAGAACACGCAAAAGACAGATTAAGACAAGGTACAAACCTATGAATACACTGCCCGACGGCTACACCCCTCGTCAGGATCTTCTGCAAGACAAAGTGATTGTCGTCACCGGCGCGGGAGCCGGGATTGGTCGCTCTGCAGCGTTGAGCTTTGCCGCTCACGGCGCCACCGTCGTTCTGCTCGGACGCACTATTCCAAAACTGGAAATGGTGTACGACGAAATCGAAGCCGCCGGTGGCCCGCAACCTGCCATTTACCCCATCAACCTCGAAGGCGCCGTGGCCAAAGATTATGACGATATGGCTCAGACCCTGTTCGATGAATTTGGCAAAGTCGACGGCCTGCTACACAACGCCGCAGAGCTGGGTGAGCGTACGCCGATGAACAACTACTCACCGGATGTCTGGATTCGAGTGATGCACGTTAACGTCAATGCGCCCTTTATGCTGACAAGAGCACTACTGCCGGTGATGAATCACTCATCAGCGGGCTCTATTGCCTTCACAGGATCCAGTGTCGGCTATGAAGGCCGTGCTTTCTGGGGAGCTTACGCTGCTTCTAAAGCCGCCAATGAAAACATGATGCAAACCCTGGCGCAGGAGCTGGATCAAACCACCCAAATTCGCGTCAACAGCATCAATCCAGGCGCTACCCGCACCAAGATGCGAGCCACTGCCTACCCTGCGGAAGATCCAATGAAGGTCAAACCGGCTGAAGAACTCATGCCGCTGTATTTGTATTTGATGGGGGATGACAGTGTGGGGGTTAGTGGAAAGCAATTTGAGCATCTAGCGAGTTAACCTCTGCTTTAATCTTCCCTCTGGTGCCGCCTTACTGTGAAGGCGGCTTGCCAACGATGCGATTCTCAGATCAAATCAACCCTCATAATCGCCACATCCTGCCCTTGATAAGGCTCATGCTTTAACGTCTGCCACCCCAGTGTTTGATAAAAATACTCCTGCCCCGGTGTAAACAAATACAACTCTTTCAGCCCCGCTTTGGCGCTCTCTTCCATCACTGTCTTGACCAGTAATTGTCCGAGACGTTGACCGCGAAGATCGGAGTGAACATAAACGCTGGCCAGCCAGGGACCCAACTCCTGATTGGTGGTCATATCCTGTTCAATCACAGAAGCCGAGCCCCAAACTCCCCGTTCATCGACAAGCACCCAGGTGGAGGGCACGGCTTCACCTTGCAAAGATTCACGCAAATCCTCGGTAAAGCTTTCGAGGGTATCGTCCGGGTAGAGATGCGCCCACTGATCAAAATGCCAGCGGGCCAGTGTCGGAATTGCCTCGGGGTGTTTTGTGATGTGTTCAACGTTCATGAAAGGACTCTGATAAGGTTTTGATAATACCGGCAGCCCAGTTTTTGGCTGCGGGATAGGCCCGACTGTCGAGTACGAATTCCTGTCCGCGAGCCACGCTCTGCAAAAAACAATGACGACTGTTGCGGCTCCAGCGTTCAGTTTTGTGGTGAAAACTCAGGGGTTCACGCGTATCACCGGGGTAAAACCAGCGGGGAAGGCGCCAGGCACTGGGACGATTGGCGGCAGGATCAGTAAGCACACAACCCTCGTGTACCCGCTGACCAAAACCAGCGCCTGCCAAGGGTTGATCCACCAGGGTCAGTTGTTCAGATCCCAGATACAGCATATTGTTGCTGTCCACTTCGCGCTGGCAGTGCGGATGATAAGCCAGCCAACCGCGATCGCTCGGGGATAAATCATCAACACCGATCACCTGCCCTACCTGCAGCCAGCCCCAGACAATATGCCGTGCGGGAGCCTGGGGAACGAAGCGCCAGCACTGACGGTGCAGCTCTACCGGTCGGAACAACCCGAAAAACAAAAACAGATCGCCAGTATCAATGCCCTGCTTGCGCAAATGCCCCTGGGCAGAACCGCTTTGTCCCAACACCGGACGCCAGCCGGGTTGTCGCTCAAAATGATCAACACACAGATCAGGATCCAAATGAGCTCCGTCACCCGCCAGCACCCGACCATTAGTCAACTGTTCTACCAGCGCTCCAACATTGATACCCTGATGAGTCAGCTGTTGATAACGCACGACCGAACGTTGATCCGGTATGGGCAAAGCCAACAGGGATCCGTCAGGAAAAATGGGATTCGGGCATCCGCCAGAAGACGAATCAAACCCTTTGCGACTGAGGATAATTTTCACAGGATAAACAATAGCAAGCTGTACATCGGGTGGGCTATGTTAGCATCTGACATGATCCACGTAACCGGCAATCATTTAGGTGGGTCACCATCTCACAAGACAAAAAAGGAAACCGTGGCCAATGAGAACGGCTATTGTAATTGGCGCCACTGGCGTTACCGGTCGACCACTGACCCAATACCTGCTGAACTCAGACCACTACCAAAAAGTGATTGTGTTGAGCCGGCGACCGATCGACGTCGATCATCCCAAACTCATCAACCACCTTGTAGATTTCGGGCAGCCGGAGGTGTGGCAGGACAAACTCCTGTGGCAAAACCAACCGGCAGACGACTTGTTTTCCTGCTTGGGCACGACCCGCAAACAAGCCGGCAGCCGAGAGGGGCAATATCAGGTGGATGTGACCTATCAGGCCAATGTCATCAAAGCCGCCGCACAACAGGGAGTCCAACGGCTGTTTCTGGTGTCCTCCCCCGGAGCCAACGCCAACTCTCGGTTCTTTTATCCAAAGATTAAAGGCGAAGTAGACGCTCTGGCGGAACAGCAAGGATTTAAAAGCGTGGTGCTATTCAAGCCTTCGTTAATTGTCGGTGACAGACCCGAGGGGCGATTGGGAGAGAAACTGGCTCACACCCTGCTGACGCCACTGACAACCAAAGTGAAAGCCTTTGCTCGCTATCAACCCATCAGTGGCGAACAGCTGGGGTATGCCATAGGTCACTGTGCCGAACACTGGACACAAGACGGGATACACACACTTAGCCTCAACGAGATTTTTGCATATCTGCCAGAATAAATTCGGCACCTTTCTCGGCAATCATCACGGTGGGCGCGTTGGTATTGCCTGAGGTAATGGTGGGCATAATAGAAGCATCGACCACCCTAAGCCCTTCAATCCCGTGTACTTTGAGCCGATCGTCCACCACCGCCATGGCATCACTGCCCATTTTACAGGTGCCCACCGGATGAAAAATGGTGGTACCGAGATCCCCCGCTTTCTGCAGCAAGGCTTCATCAGATTGGGCTTCGTCTCCAGGCAACCATTCCTTTGGAGAGAAAGCTTGCAGAGCTTTTGAAGACATAATCTCGCGAGTCATTTTCAGCCCCGCCAAAGCCACCTGTCGATCTTCTTCCGTTGACAGATAATTCAGAGTGATCACCGGTGGTGTGCCTGCCTGATCATCGCGCAGGCGGATATGTCCTCTGCTGGTGGGTCTCAGATTGCACACGGCCGGTGTAATTGCGTTGAACTTGTGTAACGGTTCGCCGAATTTATCCAGCGATAACGGCTGAACATGCCATTCCATATTGGCACTGGGCTGAGAGGGATCGCTTTTGGCAAAGGCACCCAATTGTGACGGCGGCATGGTCAGTGGTCCCCGTTTGAACAACAGGTATTCCAGCCCCATCATCGCCTTCCCTACCAGAGAATTAACCCTCTGGTTGAGCGTGACTGTATTGGATACTTTATACACACTGCGAATTTGCAGATGATCTTGCAGGTTTTCCCCCACACCGGGCAGATGGTGTTTAACTGCAATCTGGTGCTTTTCCAACTCTTCACTGTTCCCCACACCGGACAACTTCAATATCTGTGGCGAGGCCACCGCCCCCGCCGACAGCACCACTTCACGTCGGGCGTTGAATACCACCTCTTCACCACCTTTCATGCGTACACGCACCCCTGTGGCTCTCAGACCCGAATCAGCAGTATCAAATTCCAGAGACTGAACCATGACGTTGGTTTTGATGGTCAAATTGGATCGGCTTTTGGCAGGCTCCAGAAAAGCTTTGGCAGCACTCCAGCGTTTGCCGGAACGCTGATTCATCTGAAAATAAGCATTACCAAAGTTATCACCGCGGTTGAACTCTTCCACTTTAGGAATCCCGCACTCTTCGGCAGCTTCCCGCCAGGCATCGAGGATTTCCCAATTCACCCGACGCTCTTCCACCCGCAGCTCACCGTCTTCACCGTGGAAATCGTTGGCGCCATGTTGATAGCTCTCGGACTTGCGGAATACCGGCAACACATCGTCCCAACCCCAGCCACGATTACCCAGTGACGCCCAGTGGTCGTAGTCACTGCGCTGACCGCGCATGTAAATCATGGCATTGATGGAAGAGCAACCACCCAGCACCTTGCCGCGGGCATAGCCAATGGAGCGGCCGTTCAGGCCAGCTTCCGGCTCGGTCTGGAAACACCAGTCTGTGCGGGGATTGTTAATGGTGAATAAGTAACCAACCGGTATGTTTATCCAGAAATAATTGTCCTTGCCCCCCGCTTCCAGCAGCAGAACCTGATATTTGCCATTTTCACTCAGGCGATTCGCGAGAACGCAGCCAGCCGTGCCAGCCCCCACTACGATGTAGTCGTAGGTCTTGTCATAGGTATTCATAGGGAAAAGATCTTATAGCTGTATTATCGTTTTGTGCAGCGGTTACTGACGATACTGATAGCGAATATCCACTGTCATGGATGAACCGCTGGGATCCATCAAATTACTGATGCCAGAATATCGGATCAGACGACGGGAATCACGCTGATAATACAGATCTATCGGATCAACAAATAGCCTGAGGAAGCCATTGGCAGGTGTAGCCTGTATCCAGATGGCTTGATTTGAACCTTCATCACGGTCAGAAGGTAAAGTGCGGTGGCGTAGCTGCAAGGCCACGTAATCAAGTCGGGAGGGCATCAAAAAGTTCATGGTAAGGCGCTCGCCAGACATTAGTCGATCCCAATTCTGGCGAACAAACTCGTCAAAACCCGCATCCACGACTGCCTGCGGCTTACGCGGGAGAGATGCCTCTTCAATCGGATCGCGCTGACTTTCACGGTATCGAACCGTAATCGGATCCCCGTCGCCCTGAACCTCCATCAGCCGGCCATTGAGCAGATTTTGGTGATCAACAGACGGAAACGTCAGCTCAGAAGGCTCACCAGACTGATTAAATTGTAAAGCCTTGGTCGCCAATAGCCGGTCATCTGGCAAACGATATTCGACTTTACGAGGCAGGCCACGCTCATCCAGCGTGTAAAACTCACGGTACAGAAGGTTGTTGGACTCAATATCCCTGGCTTCGCCAACAATATCCGGTGGGTGTTTTTCAGAACCCTGCGCTTGGGCAGCAACCGGATCAGCCAGCCACACAACCGGACAGAAGATCAGCCATAACACACTGGCACCTGATGATAACAAGCCGAAGTTAATTCTTGGTATAAACACGTTGAGCCAGCCCCACAAATAAGGGCATCAGCAATGCCCATGCAACCGCCAGAGCCAGTAGCGATTGCCACTGTGGCTCCCCCAAGGACAAACCACTGAGTTCTGCCCCTCCGAGATAAGACACAGGCCCTGCCACTGCGCCAAGAACGGCGGCGAGAACATAACGACCATGAAGCCAGGAGAAAACATGACAGAGCGTCATAGAAAACATGAGCCAAATGCAAGCCAGCCAGGCTGGCATAAACCAGCCACTCTGGACTTTAGCCAGCGGTTCTTCATTAGTAACCAAATCACCGGAAGCCAAATCGCCGAGAGCCAAAGGCTCTGCACCGGGGATTAGCACACCCTGAGCAAACCAGAAGCTGTCCAGGCAACAACCCAGCAAACTAACGACCAGTATCAGCCACCACTCTTTTGGAGAACGCACCCACCACAGGCTGTGCACAATCAACATCACTAACAAGGCAGTCACAGCCCAGGCATTGCCACCCAGGACAGCGGCAAACCAGCCAACCTGAAACAGCACGCCGTTCAGAAGTTTTTTCTGAAGTTCAGCTCCGGGCATGCGGCTAGAAACGTGCGTCAAAAATACGGGCATCGGGCTTGGCCATCATAAGCTGAACGGTACTGATTACACGCTCGCGGAACCCCCCTTCGCAGTACGCCAGATAAAAGTCCCACATACGGCAAAAGACGTCGTCAAAGCCCTGCTGTTTAACGTCCTCCATACGCTGATGAAAGCGTTCTCGCCAATCCGCCAGGGTTCTTGCGTAATCCAGGCCGATATCATGCAAATCCACCATCATCATATTGGTGCAGTCGGCAACACACTCAGCCATCACGGCATTGGAAGGTAAACCGCCACCCGGGAAAATATATTTCTGGATAAAGTCCACAGAACCTTTAGCCGCATGATATCGCTGGTCGGCAATGGTGATGGCCTGAATCAACATCAACCCATCGTCCTTCAACAGTTTGGAGCACTGGGTGAAATAGGTTCGATAGTATTCATGGCCGACGGCTTCAATCATTTCGATCGACACCAACTTATCGTATTGGCCCGTCAGATCCCGGTAGTCTTGTAATAGCAGGGTGATTTGATCTTCCAAGCCCGCTTCGGCGACGGCTTTCTGAGCATGCTGATACTGCTCTTTTGACAGGGTCGTGGTAGTGACACGACAGCCATAATATTTTGCAGCGTGTATGGCCAAGCCTCCCCAGCCGGTGCCAATTTCCAAAAGGTGATCATCTTCTGTCAGTCCCAGTTTTGAACACACGGCATCCAGTTTGTAGAGCGAGGCCTCTTCCAGAGTGCTGCTTTCTGAGGGATAAATAGCGGATGAATACATCAACGCCGGATCAAGGAACAGTTTGAAAAAATCATTCCCCAAATCGTAATGGGCGGCTATGTTTTTGCGAGATCCTGCGTGGCTGTTACGGTTCAGTTTATGCATCAGCCGATTCACCAAACCTTTCACGGATGACCAACGCCCATCCATCTGATTCAGCACATCCATATTGGCGCAAAGCACTCTGACCACACTCACAAGACAGGGCGTACTCCACTCTGCCATCATGTAGGATTCCCCAGCGCCGATAGAGCCACCAAACAACAGCTCTCGGTAAACGCCGGGGCTGTGAACTCGAATGTGAGCATGGAGCTCTGTCGCGTCATACTCTTCGCCAAAATGGTAAGTGGACTTTCCCTCCACCACGGTCAAAGAGCCATTTTTCAGTGACTGAAAGGTACCGAGCACCAACTTGCGGGAAATATTATCTAGCCACCCGGCATCCTGCTTCGCGGATAAGAAAGCATTATGTTCAACGGCTTTTCCTGAATGGGTCACCCCGCTAACCTCAAGATCACTCATAGCTACACAGTCCTGTTATTTTTGCTCGTTTGATTCATCGCTGTTTGATGGATGATTGTCTTATCCACGATTGTCTTATCAACGATTGTTTTATCCTTTAAGGGCTCTTGCGCGTCACCTGGATGAGAATAAAACGGCACCTTCTTGATAAACAATTTCAACGCGTTCCAGTAAATTAACCCTAGAATCTTCATAGTCATCAGAGGGTATTGATACAAAATTCGGTTCAATGCACTCGCAGTGATTTCCTGTCGGCTCATCGTCAAACTGGCATCCATGACCATCTCCTCCCCCTCCTGTCGCTGCTCTTGAACGTGTACCTGCTCTTGGCTCTGTTCTTGGCCCTGGACTTGGTCCTGAGGAATCATCCAGTTTTCCAGATGCAGAAATAATTTTTCATCCGGTAACCGGCTCCGCCAGTGGTACATCATCGACATGGGATTGAACGGCGACACATGCATAGCCTTTGGAAACTTTATACGCTGTAAGTTTTTATCCGGTTCACAACTCAGAACATACGCATGCTTTTCAGACCAGGGGGTATTTGTCACCTCTACGACGATATGAGACAAGCGCTCGGATTGATCGAAACAGTAATAACAAGTAATCGGATTGATGATAAATCCAAAGTAACGCAGATTCGTGAGCACCCGAACAGGGCCTGCTGGACGAACTCCTGTCTCTCTCTCTACCCGCTGCACTACCGCCTCTTTTAGCGGTAAATCCGTAGGACCGAGGTAATCTTTGCGTTTAAAGCAGGCCAGAGCCCATTTGGAATCGGACCAGAGTGATGTCAGTGAAAACACTTGATTCATCTCATCGAGATCCAGGTACATCATAAACACCGGATGCTTTAATAGATGAGACCGTGGCTGAAAGCGACGATGACGCACCCAGCCACGATAAATCGCGCTATGCAACATCACCTGTTCCCACCCGATTTTCAAAATCTACTACGTTCTCGTTTTCAGGAGCACCGGCAGTTTCAGAAATACTGGATTGAGACTGTTGGGCTATGGCTTCTGCCACCCGAATGCCACTCGTGCAACCATCCTCATGGAAACCGTTGGCCCAGTAGGCGCCGCAAAACCAGGTTTTGTTAACGCCATTAATATCCTCCCATCGTTCACAGGCCGCCACTGATTCCAGGGTAAACACGGGATGGCTATAATAATAACGGCCCAGAATATGCTCTGGCCGGATAGCGTCGGTGTAATTGAGGGTAACGCAGAAAGTCACCGGGGCTTCAATGCCCTGAAGAATGTTCATGTTGTAGGTCAGCACCGCGTCTTCCTGCTGCGTCTCTGGCAACCGATAATTCCAACTCGCCCACGCCAATTCTCTCTGCGGTAACAGCTGGGTGTCTGTATGCAGCACCACTTCATTCATCTGGTATTGCATCGCAGATAAAACGGTTAGCTCTTCATCCGTAGGATCTTCGAGCATCGCCAGAGCCTGATCGCTGTGACAGGCAAACACCACCTCATCAAAGACTTCGACCTCACCACTTTCCAGGGTGATCGAAACACCGCCATCTGAACGCCTGACGCTCTTGACGGCGCAATCTGTATGAATCCTGTCGGAGAAGCCTTGCGTTAACGGCTTCAGATAGCTGCCTGAACCACCCTCAATCACGCGCCACTGGGGTCGATCATTAACACTGAGCAATCCATGATTCTTGAAAAAGCGAATGAAAAACACCAAGGGAAACGACTTCATGGTGTCAATGGAAGCTGACCAGATGGCACTGCCCATAGGCACCAAATATTTATGGATGAAGGTTTCGCCATACCCCCTGGACTCAAGATATTCTCCAAGACTGGCGTTCGGTGGAATCACACCGTCCTCCAGGTCTTTCACCGCTTCTCGATTAAACCGCAAAATATCTTTCAGCATTCCCCAAAATCGGGGCTTTAGCAGGTTAGATCTCTGTGAAAACAACGTATTGAGGTTATTGCCACTGTACTCCAAACCCGTATTTTCACAGGCGACGCTAAAACTCATTTCAGTGGGTTTGGAGGCCACACCAAGGGTATCCATCAGCTCAATAAAGTTAGGGTAAGTCCAGTCGTTGTAAACAATGAATCCGGTATCAATCGCATAATGCTTTCCAGCGACCAGGACATCTTTGGTCGCGGTGTGCCCACCGATCGACGATTCAGATTCATACACTGTAATGTCATGGTGCTTATGGAGTCGGTAAGCGCAGGTCAATCCTGAAATACCCGAGCCAATCACTGCTATTTTCAATCTCTACTCTCCTTTAGCGAGTCAGTTTTGGAGCAACCCAGTTTCGCCAAAACCAGGGCAGTGAACTGCCAACGGCCAGCACACTGCTCAACGAACTCGGAAAACGAATAAAGGCGGGCTTTTTCATTATTCGCTTCAAAATATGGTCAGCAGCTTTATCAACGGTCATCAAAAAAGGCATGGGGAAATCGTTGTTGGCGGTTAACGGCGTCTCAACGAAACCCGGCTGCACAACACTCACTTGAATTTTCTGATCAGCCAGATCCACCGCCAGGGTTTCCATAAAGTATGTCAATGCAGCCTTGGATGCGCCGTAAGCCTCAGCTTTAGGAAAAGTCACTCTGCTGGCCTGTGAACCCACCGCGACGATATGGCGTGCACCGCGCTCATTGGCCTGCAGTAATGGCAGAGCTGCTTCCAGGCTCCTGATTGCGCCAAAGAAGTTCACTTCCATGACTCGCTCCATCATCTTCCAATCCGGGTTACTCACCTCAAGATATTCGCAGGTTCCGGCATTGAGAATAATGCGGTCCAAATAAGTCACGTGCTGCTTGAGTTGTTCGTTCAAACTGCGGCTGCAGTCCGGATCCGTGAGATCGCCGGGTATCGGGGTTATACCGGGATATTGTGCAGCCATGGATTCCAGTACTACGTGATTTCTGGCCGTGGCAAACACCTGATTGCCCTGCTCGGCCAGGCGTTCAGCGAGTTCACGGCCAATACCGCTACTGGCTCCGGTTATCCATATCTTTTCATTGGTGGGCATAGTCATTTCCTGTTGAGTGAGCATTCTCAGGCCGCAAGTCTGCGCTTCAGATAACGAGTGGCGACACCGAGCAACGGCAAATGCTCATACAGCATTTCACCCAGATCATAGATATCTTCGTGATAATGAATATGGTCGCCGAACTCAATGTGGCTCATGCCGCGCACGGTGTGAACTTCTTTGCCCAGACTTGGATGACGGAAATTCATATTCCATTTGATGTAGGCTTTGTTCTCAGTGATCAGCTCATCCAAGTATTCAAACTGGCACAACTCAACACGCTCACAGAGTCCCTCCAGATAACCCAGCAAATCACCGGCACCGCGCAGCTCGTGGACAGGGTCACGGAAGATAATATTTTCGGCATAGACCTTGGAGAATTCGTTCACCCGTACGCTGCTGAGATCCCGATAGAACCGCTTAAAGCGATCGACAACTGCTGGCTTGGTCTGACTTTGAAGAACTGGTGTGTCCATTGGCTTACTATTCTCCGAAGGGGTAATGCCCAGAGGGCTTAGATCTCTGGGGTTTTGTGTGCTGATGTCACTGATTACGAGGGAGGTTGAGAAGTGGATCATCATGAAGTCGTTTTTTGCAAAATTGGCACCTAAAGCAATATTAGGAGATATCAGCTACCCCGAAAGAGCTTATTCCCCTACCATCAAGCACGTCTCATCATTTGGTACGTCTTATCATTAGGTACGTCTTGGTAATTTATAGGTCAAGAAAGTGATCCGGGGGTGATCTGGCGGCGTATATACAGTAAATTCTGCCAACTGGTGCCAAAACCCGCTCAGGACCCCATGAAGCATGGTTCAACACAAATCAAAAACGTTAGAGATTGACCAGCTACAGGTATTAATTGGTCAAATCGCCACGGTTCGGGATCGCGAGGCCTTCTCGCGTCTGTTTGAACACTATGCCCCGCTGCTTAAGTCCTACAGCCTGGCCAAAGAACCTGGAGCCTATCTGGTCGCGGATGAACTGGTGCAAGAGGTTCTGATCAAGGTCTGGAATAAAGCGCATTTATACGACGCAACCAAGGCCAATCCAAACACCTGGATTTTTACGCTGGCCAGAAACTGTCGGATTGACTATTTAAGACGCAACGGTCGATACGCCAACGAAGTCACCTCAGAGGAAATCTTTGATCAGATTGAAGATACCCAGTCCGGCCCGTTCGAGCAGACACAGCAAAGGAAAACAGCCCAGCAAATTCACAGCGGTTTGAAGACACTGCCCAATGAGCAGTCACAGGTACTCCGAAAAGTGTATTTGGAAGGCAAAACCCAGCAGGAAGCGGCGGCTGAACTCAGTTTGCCACTGGGAACAGTGAAATCACGCATCCGTTTAGCGTTGCAGAAACTCGAAATTTTGATTCGAGGTCATGAGAAATGATGTCCACAACTGAAATGATGTCCACAACTACAGTCCAACACCCTCAAACCATGACTAAACATCACCCAGGCATAGACAGGCTTACGGCCTTTTCCGCTGGCAGCCTGCCTTTTAATCAGGCTCTGTGCATCAGCGCCCATCTGCAATACTGCCCTCAATGTCGGCAGGCGGTTAAGCGTCTCAATCAGGTAGGCTCCGAACTGTTTTCCGAGCTGCCCACGGTTACCGTTACCGATACCTTAAAAGAACGGGTTATGGCGCAATTGGACGCACCTGCTGCGCCCGAACTGACAGAACCACAAAGTGCTGTAGACGGAAGGGCAGAAAATAACGCAGGAAGCACCGCAGCTAACAGCAATGTTCCGCGCTGTTTACAAAAGCTCATTCCCAACGGTCTGGACGCTCTTCGCTGGAAACGCCTGAGCCCATCCATCTACGCCACCAAACTGTGCCGTGATGTGGATGGCAGCAAGGTTGAAATGCTCAGGATTAAACCCGGAGGCCAGGTTGCTGCTCACAACCACACCGGTGAAGAGGTGACTCTGGTACTGCAGGGCAGTTTTTCGGACAGCGAAGGTGTCTACAATCAGGGTGATATCATCTATCGCAACAAGGACGACAAACATCACAGGCCTCTGGCTAGCCAGGATGCCGAGTGCATTTGCCTCACCTCCGTACAGGCGCCAATTCAATTCACCGGGTTCTTTGCACGCCTGTTTAACCCGTTTATTCGTCGAAGCCATTACGCGAGTTAACAGAAACCCATTACGCCAGCTAACTCACTGGTGTAATGGGTTAACCCCTCCCTGACTGGCGACCGCTACATCAATCTGTCATCCTGAAACATCACAATCAATAGCCCAAAGGTTCGATGGTCAGTCTGGATGTCACAGAATCTCGGTAACAATTTAAAAACAGCAATCTTCCCTACGCTAGCTTTAGCAGGGCTATTGGCTTTAACTGCCTGTACGGATATCAGCGAGCCTGTGGCTCCCGCCTGCCCCGCCAACCCCACTAACCTTACAAATCAGCCCGCTAAGAGCGCAGGCTGTCTGAGTATTGATCAGGGAAAATTACTGGTCGTACAGGGATTAAATGGGAAGGTCAGTATTCCTGGTGGTAGCGGCAACCCTCAAGAACCCGCACACTGCACTGCTCATCGGGAGACTTGGGAAGAAACTGGACTCAGTACCAATCCCACCCGGTTGATTCGGGTGTTCGACAATGGCTTCCACTTGTTTGAATGTGAGGCCGACAGCCATGCGCCATTGCCAAAACCTCCTTTCTATCTGGAAATTAAACAGGCCTTGTGGCTTCGCAGCGATGACTTTGATCAGTTCCAGTGGCGCTTCCCTGAGCAGAAAGACTGGCTAAAACAGCAGCTGCTTAAATCTGCCCCTGCTCCAGATTGAATATTTCCTGCAGGATATTTTGCCACTTCTGGTACTGATCCTGCAGATTGCCATCCAGCTGCACCACATTGTCATCCAGGTTCAACACGGTTGGCAGAACCTCGTTGTTAAAGCCCGACGCCAGCTCGCTCAAATTCAGCTCCTGCATACGATACCATTCATAGTCACCGTAGACTTCATTCATAGAGGCCAGACTGCCCCGACGAAAACCACTGCTCTGCCCGGCTTGCCGCTGCTTGTAATCGCGCATGTATACCATCAGCTCACGACTGTACTGACGCCAGCGTTGATAGGTTTGTTGCATCTGCACAAACAGATTGGAGTATTGATCATCGACCGTATCGATAAAATAGTATTCGTACTCCCGCAGTTTCTGAACCCGTCGCAACATGGGGTCACCATGAGCGGGAAGTCGCTGTATCTGCAACTGTCCTAACTCATTCTGCTGCACGTATTGGCCGAACGCATCCGGTGCCAGCTGCTGACCGTAACGCAACACCGCCAACTGGCGAAGCTCTTCCAACTGCGAAGCTGTCAGACGATTTCTGGCTTCAATCAAATCCAAAGACAAGCGATCAAACAAGGACTGAAAAGGATCGAGCTGTGGATCCTCGTAGGCCTGAGCACCCACATTCTGACGATAGACCTTGTTCAACCACAACCGCTCGCTGCTGTCATGAGCCTGAATATGGATCTGCAACTGCTCACCATTGGATATCTGAATATCACCAGTCACCACCAGCTCTGCCGATGCGTGGGTATCTGGCATTACCCTCACCACCCCCCATTGACCTGAGGCCGCCATGGTCTGCCGCAGCAAATACGGCAAATAGCGAGACTCGGCTTTTCTGACCAACGGAAAAACACCCTGCTCTTGAAGCCGGGTATTACCCGTCACATCTTGGGATTCAAAAATCAGAATCCCCACATCGAGCTGAACAGAGGATCCTGCCGGTGCCGTTAGTTTTCCTGATGGCAAGGCCGGTAAATCTTTCAGTGCCTGGGCTGACTCACGGGTTGAGCGAGCCGCAGAGTTAATCACTACCGTATCGATTGCGTCTTCACTATCGGTCGGAGCGGAAGTTGCACATCCCGCCAATAACCAGACACAGGCGAACAACCACAAAGACAGGCGCATACCGCGGCCTGTCAGTCTTAAATTCATCATGCAGTAAAACTCATATCGCGTTTAATCGGCGTTCATAATAATAGGTTTAGGTGCGTCCGGTGCTGCAGGCCGCTCCTCGGGTTGAGAGGTCAATGTACACACTTTGCCCTTGCTAACCGTTTGCTCGCAGGTGTATCCACGACTGCGCTTATCAAACCGGGAATAGGAGCGATTCAGAGTGAAGGGCTCCGGTGCACGGTCAGACATCATCGTGGTTGCCACATTGATTTGATCGCCACTGGCGGCAAGACTAAAACGCTGCTGTACGAGCAGCCCTTCCGGCAACCTGAGTTGAAACACCAGCTGGTGCCCATCCCAGCCACAAACTTCAGTGGCGAATGGATTATCGGTTTGCTCCAAACCCTGACTCGGGAAATCACAATCCAGTGAAAATGTCCCTTCCCGATCAACACGGATATCGGTGTAGGTCTGTTCGATATCCATCACCTGAACCCGCGAGATCCTCTCAACAAATTGCGCCATGGCAATCACCGTTTGGGCCGTGCCAGGATGAATCGAAGGCATGCTGCCCCGTTCAAGCTGACGACCATCGGACTGACGGCTAAGCGTGCGACGCATACGGTAAAAATAGGCATCCAGTTTTCCCTCAACGCTGTCGTTCAGGCTGTAATCCATTTCCCAGCTGCCTGAAAGATCAGTCCGAACCGCTTTACGCGCTTCGATCTCGCCTTGAGGTGACTGACAACCGGCCAGAAACCCGCCACAAATCAGCAGCCATATTGGGAAAGCTATTTTAAACCGGTCAATCAAGCTCTATCCTTAATTCAATCGCAATTCGTTATGATCGGTGCCGCTATCATCACCTCTAGCCAGCCCCGACAACTGTCCAGTCCGACAACTGTTCAGCTCAAAAAACAGTATAGAGTAAAGAAGTTATAAGACAGTCTGACTGTCGCTTTGCTCTCAGGTTCACCTAATCGTTAAATAAGCGGTCACAAATTCAGAGTTTTGTGATCAAGCTGTACAGAGGTGGAAATGACCGACACAGCGTGTTTCAATATCTTCACCATCAACAGAAACTGCGGCTATTCAAAAGAATCAGTACTAAACCAGAATCAGTACTAAATCTGAAGCAGTACGACATCAGAACCAGGCACTGAGCCCGAAGCAGACACAAAGCCGGTCATCGATGGCACAATCCACCCTATGATCATTTCCCCAATGGACTCCCACTTATCCATAAGGATGTCAGCCATGAAAAACTCCACCGATCCAAGCACTGTAAAGTCATCCGACGCAGAGTATCCCCTTAACGGCGCCTGCCAGTGCAAACAGGTACGCTATCGATTATTACAAGCGCCCATTATGGTCGTGTGTTGCCACTGTAAAGAGTGCCAGAAACTGTCGACCAGTGCGTTCAGCATCACTGCCGTGGTCAAGCGCGAGCACCTGGAGTTTGAGGGCGATCTCAAACACTGGGAAAGATCTTCAGACAGCGGCAACATCAATGCCGCAGCGTTCTGTCCCGACTGCGGAAACCGGATGTATCATTTCGATCCGCAAAAACCGGATATCATCAAACTGAAACCCAGTACTCTGGAGAATACCGGCATCATAAAACCCAGTAAACATCTCTGGGTCAGCGAAAAACAGAATTGGTTTGAAATTCCCGAAGGTGTGGAACAGTACCCGAAACAAGCGGATTTGACGGAGAAATCATGAGCCTTACTCAACCTGCGGCCCTAAACCCCTGCTTTCGCTCTTTAACGTCTGGTTTATCCTTGTTAAAGCCCGGCCTGCTTTCAATCGGTTTGTTGATCGGCAGTAATAGCTCCGGCATCCACGCGGAATCAGTTCAGTCTCCTTCTCCTTCTCCTTCTCTTAGCCAGACTGCCATCGAAATTGCCCACAAGTACCCTATCGTCGATGGCCATATCGACGTGCCCTTTCGCCTGCAAAGGCATTGGGAAGACGTCGCCGAAGCGACTGAAACCGGAGACTTTGACTATCCTCGCGCCAAACAAGGGGGATTGGATGCACCTTTCATGTCGATCTACATTCCCGCGGTCAAAGAGAATGATGGCGCCAAAGCGCTGGCCAATGTGTTGATAGATCAGGTGGAAGCTCTGTTCTATCGCGCGCCGGACAAATATGCGCCAGCACGGACGGCCGCCGATATTCGCAACAATTTTGCAGCTGGCAAAATTTCACTGCCACTGGGGATGGAAAATGGTGCCGCGATTGAGGGTGATCTGGCTAATCTGACCCACTTCTATAATCGTGGCATCCGCTATATCACCCTGACCCACTCAAAAGCCAATCACATATCCGATTCGTCCTACGACGACAAAAAAATCTGGAAAGGACTGAGTCCCTTTGGTGTGTCTTTGATCGAAGAGATGAACAAACTTGGCATCATGGTGGATATCTCCCATGTGTCGGATGCCGCCTTCTATCGAGCCATTGAAGTCAGCAAAGTGCCGGTTATTGCCTCACACTCTTCTTTGCGCCACTTTACACCGGGCCTTGAACGCAACGTGGACGACAAAATGCTCAAGGCGCTGGCAGATAATGGCGGCGTCATTATGATTAATTTTGGCAGCTTCTTTGTCACCGAAGAAGCCATGGAATGGGGCAACCGCTACAAGACGGCCAAGGCAGCCTTTGAAAAACTGCAGGGTGATCGCATCCACGCAGAAGTCAGGGCGGCTTTTGACGTGGCTTATCGGAAGCGTTTTCCCTACCCGTTCGCCACGGTGGACGACGTCGTCGCTCACATCGATCGCGTCCGTCAAAAGGTCGGAATTGAACACATTGGGCTTGGCTCAGATTACGATGGTGTCGGCAACACACTACCTACCGGTCTTAAAGACGTATCGACTTATCCCGTGCTGATTGATGCACTACTGAAGCGTAACTATAGTGAAAGCGATATCGCGAAAATCATGGGTGGCAACGTGTTAAGGGTGATGGAACAAGTAGAAGCTTATGCGGCAGCTCAGCAAGAGCCTTCAATCACCGAACCCGCAAGCGGAAACGCTGCCGCATCAGACGATTCGCCTTCACTTAACTCGTCTTCCCACAATTAAGGTACAGAACCACGACTATGAACACCTCCTCCCCCCTTTTTGTCTGGGATCTTCACACCCGTCTGTTTCACTGGCTGCTGGTCATTTTAATCAGCGTCTCTTTCGCCACCGGGCTCTACGGTGATATGGACTGGATGGACTGGCACATACGGTGTGGCTATGGACTGCTGGGGCTTATGTTCTTCCGCTTGTACACCGGTCTCATTGGACGTGATTACGGACGCTTTTCACACTTCCAGTTATCACCCCGAGCGGCGTTGCGCTATGTACGCGGGCAGCAAGCCTTTAACGGACACAACCCTCTGGGCTCATGGATGGTGGTAGCTATGCTTTGCGCAATCTCCGCGCAAATTCTAAGCGGCCTGCTAACCACCGATGATTATTTCTTTGAAGGCCCGTGGGTGTACTGGTTTGATGAAGAGTGGGTCAGCCTGGGCGGATCAACGCACCACCTGGTGTGGCAGTTTCTCGCAGGGTTTATCGGCCTGCATATTGCGGCCGTTCTGTTTTACCAATTTGTAAAAAAGGACAAATTAGTCAACGCCATGATCACTGGCCGAAAAGAATCAGCCAATGGTACCAACGGTGAGGCGCAAAACATCACCCCACTCCCCTTTTGGGGATTGCTGCTACTGGCCGGGCTGGCAGGAGGTTCAGCCTGGGCTCTGATCCAGTTACCCAGTTGGCTGTTTTAAGCTGGCCGCTTTAGGGGGTTGAACTTACTTCGAAGAGTTTATGTAACTCAGAGATCATAAAAGCAACAGGCCAGACAGAATGACTGCCTGGCCTGTTATAAGTGCCATCTAGCTAAAGAGCAATACTGGCTAAAGAACCATCAATCAGCTTTAAAGTCGTCGTGACAGCCTTTACAAGAACCGCCTAAGTTCTTCGCAGCCATGGCGAACGCCTTGCGATCAGTTCCTTTTGAAGCTTCTGCAAATGCATCAGCCCGAGTCTGGAAGGTATCCATGGCTTCTTTGAACTCTTCCGGATTGTCCCAAATTTCTTGCTTGGCGTCAGTCTTACCCTCACCAGAGCCTTCAGGGAAGCTCTTGGCAGCGATTCGGGACAAGCGGGCAATGCTCTCGGCGTGGAACTGATAATCCTCAGCAAACTCACCGGGATTCTTCATGGTCGACATGATCGATGTGAAGTGACCGGCAATGGCCTCCATGGTGGCATCGCGGTGTTTGATCTGCGCCTTAACATCCGCCGCCTGAGTGGTAGTCGTCACGGTTGCTGCCGCTGCTACGCTGACCCAGAGAGCAGCTGGCAATAGTTTTTTTAGCATGTTTTTTCAACTCCTTGAATTAGGTGTAAAACAAGGTTGCCAAAAGTCATAATACCTCGCAACAACCCCGTCTCAATATTTACACTTCCCTTACATTTAAGCCACTTTTTTGTTTAAAGCCAGTACGTTCAGCCTAATTCTTTTTCAAGTTGCTCTGCTTTTTGGCAGGCTTCGTGAGTTCTGAGGCGCTTCAGATAAGCTTCCAGAACCGGGAAGAAAGCCAGGCTACCGGATTGCTCCACCATATCCACCACAAAAAACACCATGATGTCTGCGCCACTGAGCTGGTTACCGACCAGATAGTCTTTACCTTCCAACTGCTCACTCAGGTAAGTGAGAATTTTCAGGGCTTCACCATCCGCATAGCCTTCCAGAAAATTGGTTTTGCAACCGTCTTTTCTCAGAAACATTTTCAGCAGCAACGGCACCATGGCGGAGCTTTCCGCAAAGTGCAGCCATTGCAGGTATTCAACGTACTCAGGGGTACCACGCTGAGGCGCCAGACGGTCGGCGGCGTATTTATCAATCAAGTATTCAGTCATGGCGCCGGACTCGGCAATCACCAGATCGTCGTCTTTAATCACCGGCGACTTGCCCAGCGGGTGGATGGCTTTCAGGGCTTCCGGCGCAAGGGAGGTCTCTTTATCCCTTTGGAAGGCTTCAATCTGATACTCAACGCCCAGCTCTTCCAGCAGCCAAATGATGCGTTTCGAGCGGGATTTGTTCAGGTGGTACAAGGTAATCATAAATTTCTCCGTCTTTGGGTGTTCCTGTCACACAGGTGATGAGATGGCAGATGATGGAATTGTTGAGATGGCAGTTGATGAACAGCCTCTAAGTGATGAATAGCCTCTAAGTAAAGCAGACAATACGGCCGACACCGACTTTTGGATCTGTTTAATCAGTATAAACCCTTAAAACGATTAAAACGCCACCCTGTTGATCTAAAAGCATCCACAGAGCCTGATTGCGGCCAAGTTCTGAGCCTCACTAACTGTTTGATATCTGGACAAAAGTTGATTTAAATCACCCCAAGAAAACAACCCACAGAAGCTGTGGATAAGTCTGTAGACAAGTTTCTGACAACTGCCTCAACGCCAGTAAGAACCACGCACTCAGCAGATTGATCACTCGGCGATCAGCTTTTTGCTGACCGCCCATTCCCTGTGCAAGTGTCTGTTTTTATTAACCAATTTGATGCAATCTCACACAGTTTCAAACGATCAGAAACCGTTCAGAATTAAAGAGATCACCACCACCTGCGGCAAGGTCACCAGTGGAAGGAATAAAGCGATCTTCCAGGAACTGGTGGTGTCTTTCAGCACCATGACTTCCGTATAGTCTGTAGAAACTCCCGCCATCATAAAGGCGAAGCTGTTGCCTGGTGCCGACGCACGGGTCAGAAGGTCTGCAGCAATGGGGGTTGAGCCTTCAGAGCACACCTCGATAATGGTTGCCGCCACCAGGGTGATGACCAGCCCCAAGGTGGTGGGTCCAAACCAGGTCTGAAAATCGTCGAGAGACAAAAAGCCTCGCAGCGCGGTGGCCAACAAGACGCCAAACAGCAACCACTTGAGCACCATCTTTGAGCCTTTGATACCTTCCCAGAAAATCCCTAGCAACAAACCGGGACGCCAGTCCACACCGGACAGCGATCGTTTCAGCTCTGACCACAGGTGATAATCTTCAGGAAGATCTGCAGTATGAGGATTTGCTGGCAAGGTGCCGCGCTTTACCAAGCGGTCAAAGATACACCCGCTGATGACCGCGATCACCATCGACAAAGCAATAAACGCCAGCGTCCAGGGCAGACCGATCAGAGCAATCAGGATGATCGTCAGCGACAGGGAGTTCCAGGGGCTGGCAATTAAAAACGCCATCACCTGTCCGAGACTGGCACCGCGCTTATAGAGCTGCATGCCCACCATCAAGATGCCGTGACTGCACAGATCCATCAACACACCGGCCAGCGTCGCCCGCCAGACACCCCTCAGATCTCCACCCTGCCCCAGCACAGCAGTGATCATGGCCTGTGGAATCCGGCTCAGTAAACCGACAAACAAGGCTGCGGCCAGTACCCCCCACCACATAGTATTCATCAACTCGAACACCCCGTGACTCATGGTTTGCAGCCAGCCGGGGGCTGAACCTTCCAGGCCCAGCACATGCAGACCATAGGTGATCGCTACCCCGGTAAAACTCCCCCAGAGCAACCAGTCAAAACGTTTTTTACCGCCAGACGCCCCGTCTTCAGTGTCACAACAGGAACTCGTGGCTGTTTTCTCAGCGTTAGTCTCTGTTGCACTCTCTGTTGTACTCTGAATATCGGTAGCAGCCGCAGCAGGTTTCTTCATGTCAGAAGCCGTGCTCCCACAACAACCTTGAGTGTGTTTCTCAGCTTCACCGGTATCTGTCAGATCTCGCGTGGTCATATCAGCGCTCCTCCTGCTCGGCCAGTCTGTCAATAATGGCGCACTGTGCCGCTTCGTTCCCCGGACAACGGGTCACCAATTCTTCCAGCGTATCGCGCATGTGCTGCAATTCCGTAATCTGCGCTTCAACCCGTTGCAGTTTTTCCTGCACCAGCTCTTTCACTTCTGAGCTGTGTCTCTCTGTATTCTGATACAGAGATAGCAACTGACGACACTCTTCCACACTAAAACCGGTGGATCGGGCTCGCTGAACAAAACGCAGCACGTCCAGATCTTTGTTGCTGTAATCCCGGTAGCCGTTCTCACTGCGACTGGCCGGATCAATCAACTCAATACGCTCGTAATAACGAATGGTTTTGGGCGACAAACCACTGATTTTGGCGGCCTGGCTGATGTTCATAACGCACTCCTATACCCGTAACAAACGGAGACAATACCCATCTGTCCACAACCTTAGACCTTACACCTACTGGAAGGTCAATCACAGATCCTGATGTTTTCAGTTCGAGGCTTACTGGGCTTTCCCCATGGCATCGGTATAATCCTGCCATGCCGAAATTTCCCTCCCCATCATTGCTTCGCAAACCCCAAACCCGCCTGATCACGGTGGAAGATCCGGGACATTTGGGTTTTGATTACAAGATTCGTCTGTCCAAACGCAAAAGCGCGGCGATTGAAGTGCGCTCCGGCAAAGTTGTGGTTGCTGCTCCCCACCGTGTGGCCCAAAGAGACCTCAAACAGTGGGTCAACGAGAAAGCGGCCTGGATCCGTGACAAGCTCCAACAACAAGCTGAGCGCGAAGACGAAATCCCGGAGCGTCAATTTGTGGATGGGGAAGCCTGGCCGTGGTTGGGAGAATCATTGACGCTGCGTTTAGTATCCGGCCCCAAGCTTCTCTGTGAACGCCATGATGGTCACCTCCAGATTGCGCTGCCAAAACGTATCACCTCAAACCCGGACAAGCCTATTACCACCGCCGTGCAGAAAGCCCTGCAAAGCTGGTATCAACAACAGGCTCAGAGCTTACTGGAAGCGAAAACACAGGCGGTTTGCCAACAACTGCAGAAGAATTTCCCTCAGGCGCAGTATCAGAAAGTTCAACTGCGACGGACGAAAAGCAAATGGGGTCACTGTACCCGTCAGGGTGTGATTCAATACAACTGGTTGATCGTTCAAGCCCCTGAGTGGATCGTGGACTACCTGGTGGTTCACGAGTGCTGCCACCTGGTACATCACAACCACAGTCGCCACTACTGGAATCTGGTCGCCAACCTCAATCCGGATTACGACTCGGCACGCCGCTGGCTTCACCAGCACGGTCACACTTTGGTGGTTTAAGACTTTGGTATTGTATGACTTTGGTACTTGTATGACTTTGGTGGTTTAAGGCTTTGAGGGTTTAAGACTTGGGAGCTTTAACAGACCTTAAAATCGGATTTTTTGCCAAAAAGGTCACACTTAAAAATAAAATATCTATATATATCAGTCAATTAAGACATAGTGTTGACAAAGGAAGTTAACAAACTGCACTATCAGCACCACTCAAAGTGGTATCTCGATAGTCGTACTTGATGAAATAAGCTGAATTCGAAGAATCAGCTGCACTCATAGAATAAAAAGATCAACGCAGGGGATTATGGCATGGAATACCTGGATTCGACGCACGGCGAGTGGGACAGCATGTGGCAGGAACTCGCTTCTTACGACATCAACGACGGCGATCCACTCTGTATTCATCAGGGGTTATGCTGGGAATACATGGGATCCACCGATAACCACCACAACTTCCGTCATTCCAGACATCCTGCAACCGGCCGTATCGAGCACGTCTATATTGAGCGCTACCAAAGCGCGATCCGCTGGGCCTGATTCGTCAGGCTCGACAAATACTTCTCCGCCCTTCCCCTCACTCCAAGCCCTTTTCTAGTTCATTATTTCCCGAAGCTGCACAATCGCAGTGCCAGACATTGTTCATTTTTAAACCAGAAGCGCGTCTGTTTCAGGTTGAAGACAATTTCTTCACTTTCATACAATTGTCATGTTGCCAGCCTAGTTTGTTTTCTGGTACAACTTGTTTCAAGAGTTCCTAAAACTCTCATCAGCCTTCCCGCTAATGAGCAACTTTAAGACTCTCTCCAAGCACTGAGTAAACCGGTGCAATGCCGGGCGACTCGAGTGCGTGCTATCAGCCAGAAGGAAGGATGCTCGCTTATGGTAGATATACAGCTCGCGGAACCACTGTCACAAAAACAACCCATCCTCTACGTCCTCGACACCAACGTACTGATTCACGACCCCACCGCCATACTGAATTTTGAAGAACACCACGTCATGATTCCCATGACCGTCTTGGAAGAACTCGACAAGCTCAAAAGCGGCAACAAAACGCTCTCAGCAGATTGTCGACAGGCTATACGGGAGATCGACAAGATCCTCGGCAGAGCCACCCCCGAAGAAGTTGAAGGGGGCGTGCCGATACGGCGAGAATGCTACGATAACTTCAACGGCAAACTCTCCATCCTGATGACCACCCCTCCCGAAAACATCGCGGTACTCCCGACCCACCTCAACGACAACAAGATCATTAACGACCTCTGCCTGCTTCGACACGAACACCCCAACCACCGCGTCATTCTCGTCACCAAAGACATCAACATGCGTCTGAAAGCGCGCGGCTGCGGTATCGAGTCTGATGATTACCACAGCGATCAATTGGTCACCGATATCGAACAGCTCAACAAGGGTTATGTCGAGATTGAGGGCAACTTCTGGGATCAGGTACAGAAAGTCGAAACCCAGCAGCAAATGGGACGCACGGTACATCGCATCCCGCGGGAAGATTTTCAGACCGAGGTTTTTCCCAACCAGTTTATCGTAGATGAAATGGGCTTTATCGGACGCGTGATTGACGTTCAGGAGGATGAAGTACACCTGCTGCACATCGATACCAACAGTTTCCTGGAGCAGGAAGCCTGGGGACTGAAACCGCGAGATACCTATCAGGCAATGGCGCTAAATCTGCTGATGGATCCGGATGTCCATCTGGTGAATTTAACCGGTGCCGCCGGTTCGGGTAAAACCATTCTGGCATTGGCCGCCGCGATTGAAATGACCGTCGCCACTAAACAGTATCGCCGCATCATCGCCACCCGCAGCACGCAGGGCCTTGATGAAGACATTGGTTTCTTACCGGGTACTGAAGCGGAAAAAATGGAACCCTGGCTCGGCGCCATTACGGACAACCTGGAAGCTTTACATTGCGATGATGAAGACTGTTCCGGCAGCATCGATTACGTGCTGAACAAAGTGCCACTGCACTTTAAGTCACTGAACTATATTCGTGGCCGCAGTTTCCAGCACAGTCTGATCCTGATCGATGAATCACAAAACCTAACCCCTCACCAAATCAAAACGATCATCACTCGCGCTGGCAGTGGCTCAAAAGTGATCTGTCTGGGCAACCTGGCTCAAATCGATACACCCTTCATGAACGGCACCAGCTCGGGATTAACCTATTTAACGGAGCGCTTTAAAGGCTTCCAGTTCGGAGGCAACATCAAACTGCAGGGCGTGCCTCGCTCTATCCTGGCTGAATACGCAGAAGCCAATTTATAATCGCTATATTCTCTGTCACGGCGCCATGTTGCATGGCGCCCTAACCTCCCGCTCTAAATCTCCACCTCTAAACGTCCAGCTCTAAATCTCCACCTCTAAACGTCCAGCTTTTACGCCAACTCGCGCAACATCAAACCCGGCGGTGTACTGACAACCTTGCGACAGGAAATAACACCCAGGGTGCCGACCAATAGCGACGATCCAAGAATCCCCCACACCCAGATACCCCAGTGGAAGCTTAAGGGCATATCCAGCACCCAGTACTGAATCGACAGCAGCAGAATCTCAGAGCCCGCCGCCGCCATGATGCCGGAAAACAATCCCAGCAAAGCAAACTCAACCCACAAGCTGCCCAACAAACGGTGACGGCTACTGCCCAAGGCACGCAGCAATGCGGCTTCCTGCATACGGTCGTCCATACTGGACCCTACCGCAGCCCACATCACAAAAAAGCCACCCAGCAAGACCAGTCCCAACATCAGCTCTACACCGGTACTGACCTGAGCCACAATGGTCTGAATCTGGGCGATCACACGATCCATTTCGATGACCACCACCGTTGGGAAGCGGCCGAGCAACTGGTTAATAAACTGCTTTTTCTCTGGCGGTAGATAGATACTGGTCAAGTAGGTGGGCGAGAACTCGTCCAGTGCGCCGGGGGACAACAGAAAATAGAAATTGGGGTTCATGGAATCCCATTTCAGTGTACGAATGCTCGCCACACGAGCTTCCAGCGGCAAACCACCAATATCAAACGTCAGGTCATCTCCCAACTCCAGGCCCAGATCACTGGCTGCTTCGGCTTCTACTGAGACGCCGGCAATACCCGGTTCGCGCCACTGATCCCACCACTCTCCGGCAATGACTGTATTGTCAGAATTTAAATGCTCCGACCAGCTGAGATTGATCTCACGACGCAGCATTTCTGCCTGCTTGCGGATCTCATCCGACGGCTCTTCACCATTGATCTGCGTCAGTCGTGCCCTAACCATCGGGAACAGATGCTGAACGTTCAGGTTCTGCTGCTCCATCAACTGGGCAACTTCTGTTGATTCAGCCGGAGAGATATTGAGCAAGAAATGGTTCGGGGTTTCAGGGGGTAATTGCAGTTTCCAGTCCTGCAGCAAACTGGTTCTCAAGCTAGTCAGGCTCAATAACAGCATCAGCGCCAGAGCAAACACCATCATCTGCACCACACTTTGACGTGAGTTGCGCTGCAAACTGGCCAATGCCAGACGCCAGATACTGCCGGCTCCTCGCCCCAGCTTCTGCCCGAGCCCCAGTAAAACCGTGGCAAAAACCGCAACCAGCATGAGTAGCGCCAGCATCGCTAAGATAATGCTGCTACTGAGCCACCAGTCACGGCTGAAGGCTGCCACCAGAACCACCATGGCCAACAGTCCCAACAGGGCCTGCCAGTAAAAATGCACACTGTTGACCGCCAGTTCCCGGCGCAATATCTTCAGCGGTGGTATCGTCGGCAGATGCCACATGGGCGGCGCGACAAAAAACAGCAAACAAACCAGTCCGGTGAGAACTCCCGGCAACATCGACGTCCAGCGCGGTGCCGCAAGCGCCACGGGCAAGATTGAGGAGACACCAGAAGCAATCACCTGCTGCAGAATCAATCCCAACCCCAGTCCGATCGCCGACGACAAAACGCCCAGCACCAGTAACTGAATGCCATATAGCTGGCGAATAGAGCTGCACCCCGCCCCCAGACTTTTCATCAACGCCACCTGATCCACATGGCGGTTGGCAAAACGACGAGCCGCAATGGCAATTGCTACCCCAGCCAGCAAAACGCTGATCATCGCCGATAGCATTAAAAACTTGCGGGATGTGTCCAGTGTGCGAGCCAATCCACGCTGAGCAGACTCGACATCCACAATCTTTTCATGGGACGTCAGTCGCGGAGTTAACTCGGTCAACATTGATTCCAGGTTGCTCTCGGTACCGGCGACCAGCCAGCCGTAACTGATGCGGCTGCCGGGCTGAATCACATTCGTGGCTGCCAAATCAGCATCATTCATTAACAGCCGTGCACCATAGGCGCTAAAACTGCTACCACGGTCCGGTTCGTCGACAATGACTTTCGTCGCTGTCAGTGGTTTTTCACCCACAACGATTTCATCGCCCAACTGAATTTTCAACAGCGGTAATAAGCGTGAATCTACCCACGCCTCTCCTGCAGGAGGGCCGCCTTCAGCAACGGTTATCTGTGCTTTGTCGGTGGCAAATGGCTGCTGACTGACGGTCAATTCACCCACCAAAGGATAGGCGTCGGTAACGGCCTTTACGGCAGCCAGGTGCATCTCGTCCCCGGCAAACACCATAGAGGCAAACTGGGTTTTGGAGGCGGTGCGCAATTGGTATTTATCGGCAAGGACTTGCCAATCGGACGGGATAGGCCGGCTACTTCGCACAACCCGATCCGCGCCCAGAAACGTATGGCTCTGAGCCGTCAGCGCGGACTCTAATCGATCGGTAAAAACAGAAATGCAGGATACAACAGCAACAGCCAACACCAGTGCGCCGGCCAGAATCCGAACTTCACCACTGCGCCAGTTGCGCCACAGCAGACGTAGCGCCAGTAACCGTGAAGAAAGCATCAGGCTGCCTCACACGGCTTTCGCTCTACCACCTTGCCGCCTTCGAGGCGAATGCGCTGACGACAATGTTCGGCTAAACGCTGCTCATGGGTGACCAGCACCAGAGTCGTGCCCTGCTCGCGGTTCAGCTCGAACAAGAGATCGATGACGTGAGCACCGGTTTCCGAATCCAGATTGCCGGTAGGCTCGTCTGCAAACAAGATATCAGGCTCACTGGCAAAGGCCCGGGCAATGGCTACCCGCTGCTGCTCACCGCCGGAAAGCTGTTTCGGGTAATGATGCAGACGGTCGTTCAGGCCGACTCGGGTCAGAAAGAATTCCGCTTTGCCTTTGGCGTTGGCTACGCCGTGCAGCTCCAGAGGCATCATCACATTCTCCAGAGCGGTAAGCCCCGGCAACAGCTGGAAAGACTGAAACACGAAACCTACATGATCTGCCCTCACCCGTGCACGGCGCTCCTCATTAAGAGCTGTCATATCATGCTGATGAAGCTTCACACGGCCACTGCTGGGCTCATCCAGCCCCGCCAGAATCCCTAATAAGGTCGATTTGCCTGAGCCGGAAGACCCCGTGATCGCCAGGCTGTCACCGGCTTTGACGCACAGGGATACCTCGTTGAGTATCGTCAGTGTGCCTGCGGCGGTGGTTACCTGTTTGGACAGGGTTTGGGCTTCCAGCATATCAATTCCGGTTGTCGCTATAAGATTGAAGGGTTGTTGACTCTAATGTTGATGGGGGGCGGTGTCAGTGTCCAAGATTTTCACAGAACTTTACCCTGATTCGGGACTCTGAGAAGCAGCCAGTGTTAGCATATAACGCTGGTATAACCCTTTTCCGCCATCAATGGACACCACTTACCCAATGGAATACCTAAGAACCAACACACTCCGCCAGTACATGACCTTCACCCTGCGCCTGATTATCGGCCTGTGGCTGTGTGCGGGAATCGTTGGCACCAGCACGGCGGAGCCTGCCTGCGCACCGAATAGCGAACGTAGCGGCGGCAAAATTCTGGTGCTCGGGGACAGCCTAAGCGCAGCGCACGGTATCGATGAAAGAGAGGGTTGGGTTGAGCTGCTGAGGGAACGCCTGAACCAGGAGGACATCAATCGTGAGGTGGTGAACGCCAGCATCAGCGGTGAAACCAGCGGTGGTGGCGCAGGACGTCTACCCGCCCTGCTGAAGAACCACCAACCGGCTCTGGTGATTATTGAACTGGGCGGTAATGACGGCTTACGCGGTTACCCAATTCCCACCCTGCGTAAAAACCTGCAAAAAGCCATCACTCTGAGTTCTCAGCATAACGCTCAGGTGCTGCTCGTCGGTATGCAGATCCCGCCCAATTACGGCCCTCGTTACAGCCGGTTATTCAGCGAAGCTTATCCTAAACTCGCGTCGAAGAATCAGGTGGCGCTGGTACCCTTCTTACTGGATGGCGTGGCAGTGAATCCCGAGCTGATGCAAAATGATGGCATCCACCCCACAGAAGAAGGCCAGCCGCAAATGCTGGATAATGTCTGGCCATCATTGGAAAAGCTCCTGACTGCCGATCAATGCAGCTGAGCTGGCAGCACTAACCCACACTGCTCTCACCCACAACAAACTGCTCTCACCCACAACAATCAGTTGATGGCTTCCAGATAGACCGCCATCAACTGTACTGACTCCCGCCCCCGAAACTCATTCACATCCAAGCGATAAGCCAGTCTGATTTTCTCCGCACTGTGATTCGGCCACTCTTTCACATCGATATTGAACGCAATAGCGTCCACCAGCTGCTGGCGGGCCTCGTCAACCGCCAACACCAGTTTCAAATGTTTTTCACCGACGATTCGCTGCTGAACCAGGTAAAACTCGCCGTCAAATACCGGTTCCGGAAAGTGCTGCCCCCAGGGGCCTGCCTCTCTGAGAGTGTGGGCCAGCGGTAGACTGAATTCGTCAGTGGCCAGCTCACCGTCGGATAAAATCTCAGCCTGTAAATCGTCCAGCGTCAGGCTCTGACGAACCACTTCATCGAACGCCTTTTGAAAACGCGGGAAATCACTTTTCTTCAAACTCATACCCGCCGCCATCGCATGGCCGCCAAACTTGGTTAACAGGCCCGGATTAGCACTGGCAACAGCATCCAGAGCGTCCCGGATATGCAACCCGGGAATGGAGCGCGCCGAGCCTTTAATCTCTTCCTCATTGGCATCAGCAAAAGCAATCACCGGACGGTGAAAGCGCTCTTTAATGCGGGAGGCCAGAATACCAATGACCCCCTGATGCCACTGCCCATCGTAAAGGCATAGCCCCCAGGGCATGTCTTCGCTGTCATTGATGGTCACTGACTCAAGAGTCTTGAGTGCCTCCTGCTGCATTCCTGCCTCAATCGAGCGACGATCCTTGTTCAGATCGTCCAGCTCGATAGCCATCTCACGAGCCAGATCAGGGCTGTCGCACAACAGACACTCGATACCCAGAGACATATCATCCAGTCGGCCCGCGGCATTTAAACGTGGCCCCACCGTAAAACCCAGGTCCGACGCCACCAGCCTGTGACGCTGTCGCCCTGCCACATCCAGCAGCGCCAGAATACCGGGGCGAGCACGGCCGCTGCGGATACGCTGCAAGCCCTGATGTACAAGAATGCGGTTATTGCTGTCCAGCGGTACCACATCGGCAACGGTTCCCAGAGCTACAAGATCCAGATAATTACCCATATTGGGCTCCGGTATGCCCTTGCGGGCAAACCAATCCACTTCTCTCAGAGCGGAACGGAGTGCACTCATGAGGTAAAAGATCACCCCTACTCCGGCCAGGTTTTTACTGGGAAAATCACAGCCGGGCTGATTGGGATTTACGATCGCTTCTGCGTCCGGCAACGTCTTACCCGGCAGGTGATGATCCGTCACCAACACACCAATGCCCGCCTCTTTCGATGCCGCCACTCCCTCAATGGAAGAAATGCCGTTATCCACCGTGATGATCAGATCGGGCTTGTAGCCTTTTGCCACTTCCACAATTTCCGGTGTTAAGCCGTAACCAAACTCAAATCGGTTAGGGACCAGATACTGAACACTGGCTGCCCCCATATCCCGCAACGCCAACATACCCACAGCACAACTGGTGGCACCATCGGCGTCAAAGTCACCGACGATCAGCAGTGACTCCTGCTCCGTAATGGCCTTTACCAAACGCGCCACAGCGGTATCCAGCCCTTTTAGATGCTGTGGGCGCAACATGGCCTGCAGCGATCGCTCCATTTCAGCTACCGAGCTTACACCTCGATTTGCGTAAATCGGCTGTAGGCGCGGATGCAAAGTGTCGGGCCAGGACGACGACCACTCGGACGCAGCGCGGCGGGTAATTTTAGGGTTCATAGCTCTCCGAAAATATCTGGACTCGATTTATCATACGCAATCGATACCAATAAAAAAGCCCGCCAATGGCGGGCTTTTGCGAACACGACAACCATTCAGATTACGCTCGAACGTTCGCCGCTATGTGTTTTTGCACAGTCGCCATGTCGTTATCCAACACTTCAAAACGCTCTTCGCGATCAAACAAATCTGCCATGTGATGAGGCAAAGCTGGATCGTCCGTCTGACCGGCCTTACGTACCGCTTCAGGGAATTTCGCCGGATGCGCTGTCGACAAACACACCATAGGAATATCCTGACGGCGACGGGTCTTGCGCGCGGCCTGTACACCGATCGCAGTGTGTGGATCCATTAGATACTCTGTGTGATCGAAGACTTCGCGAATCACTTCCATCATCTCATCATCATCCAGACGGTAAGACGTGAACAACTCACGAGCCGTGCTCAAAGCGTCTTCACTCAGCGACATGGATCCGGATTTGAAATCTTCCATCAACTGTTTAATGGAGCTGCCTTCACGACCGTAGAGATCAAACAGCAGACGCTCGAAGTTGCTGGATACCATAATGTCCATACTCGGCGACAGCGAGTGAATCAGATCTTTCTTGGTATGATCGTTTTCACTGATGCAGCGATGCAGGATATCGTTGGCATTGGTCGCAATAACCAGCTGGTCAATTGGCAGTCCCATTTGCTTGGCCAAATAACCCGCAAAGATATCACCGAAGTTACCGGTAGGTACTGAGAAAGACACCGGACGCGCAGGCGCACCCAGAGCCAAACCCGCGTAGAAGTAATAGACGATCTGCGCCATGATACGCGCCCAGTTGATGGAGTTTACCGCCACCAACTGTCGATCTTCCGGCAGGAAGGATTGGTCGCCAAAGCTGGCTTTGACCATGTTTTGACAATCGTCAAAGTTACCTTCCAACGCGATGTTGTGAACGTTCTTTTCCAGCACTGTAGTCATTTGCTTGCGCTGTACGTCAGACACACGCTTGTTCGGGTGCAGAATAAAGATATCGATGTTGTCGCAATGACGGCAGCCTTCGATCGCCGCAGAACCGGTATCACCGGAAGTCGCACCCATAACCACAACTTTCTGATCACGCTTCTTGAGAATGTAATCCAGCAGGTTGCCCAAAAACTGCAGTGCAAAGTCTTTAAACGCCAGCGTCGGCCCCTGGAACAATTCCAGAATCCATTCGTTATGACCCGTCTGTACCAACGGTGCAATCGCATCGTGACGAAACGTGGAGTAGGACTCATCAATGATCTTTTTCAGCTCGGCATCCGGCACTTCACCGGCGACGAATGGCGCGATGACCTTAAACGCCAGCTCCTGATAGCTCAACCCTGCCCAGGAAGCGATTTCTTCCTGAGAAAATTTGGGCAGATTCTCTGGCACATACAAACCGCCATCTGGCGCCAGACCGGTTAACACAACGTCTTCAAATGACAGCGCGGGCGCTTCGCCGCGAGTACTAATATATTTCACGATAACCTCAAACTTGGTTATTACTGCTGCTTATGACAGCGAATGAACGGCTTAATTAGCCAGTTATTCTAAATTTTAGCCCAGAGATTCTACCCGAATATGAGTAATCTCGCCTTGAATCGCATCCAGGCACTCAATGCTGCCAATCGCTTCCAGCAAACGCTTCTCTACTGCCCGATTAGTCAACAGCACCAGAGGTACCGTGTTGAGCCCTTCTTCAGGCTGCTTCTGGATAACCGCTTCAATACTGATGCCGGAATCACTCAAAATTTGCGTCACCTGATTCAGCACCCCGGGGCGATCTTCAGCGGTCATACGCAGATAATAGGCGGTGGTCACCTCGGAAATAGGCAGAATCGGCAAATCCCTCAGAGAGTCTGCGGCAAAGCCCAGGTGAGCCACTTTGTTCTCGGTAGGTGCAGAGAAACTGCGAACCAGATCCACCAAATCAGCCACGACCGCAGAAGCGGTAGGTTCGGCACCGGCACCAGCTCCGTAATACAAGGTCGCACCCACAGCATCACCCTTCACAACCACCGCATTCATCACGCCATTGACGTTGGCGATCAGGCGTTTGGCCGGGATCAATGTCGGATGCACACGCAGCTCAACGCCCTCTTCCGTTTGACGGGCAATACCCAAGTGCTTGATACGATAGCCCAGTGAGTCGGCATAGTTCAGATCCTGAGTCTCAATGGAGCTGATGCCATCGGTAAAGATCTTGTCGAACTGTAATGGCATACCGAAGGCAATTGAGGCCAGAATCACCAACTTGTGCGCCGCATCGATGCCTTCCACATCAAACGTCGGATCCGCCTCGGCGTAGCCCAGTTTCTGCGCTTCTTTCAAGACTTCAGCAAAATCACGCCCCTTATCCTTCATCTCGGTGAGGATAAAGTTGCCAGTACCGTTAATGATGCCCGCCAGCCACTCAATTTTGTTACCGCTCAAGCCTTCACGCAGGGCTTTAATGATCGGAATTCCACCCGCAACAGCGGCCTCGAAGGAAATGGTAACGCCCTTGGCTTCAGCTTTGGCAAACAACTCATTACCAAACTCGGCAATCAATGCCTTATTGGCAGTGACAATATGCTTACCATTTTCGATAGCTTCTTCGACCAACTCTTTGGCAACGGTGGTTCCACCGATCAGCTCCACAACCACATCCACATCCGGATTGCGAACCACATCGAAGATATCGCGGGTGACATTGATACCAGAGGTGTCACAGGCAGGGTTGTCACGACGACACCCCACCTGCTCAATAATAATGTCGGTACCGGCACGGGCGCTGATTTCACGCGCATTGCGTGTCAATACATTAAAGGTACCGCTACCCACGGTGCCCAACCCACATAGACCTATTCTTACCGGTTTCAACGTGTATACCTCAATTTGCGAGCGCTCAGTTATTAAGCACTGGGTGAATTTTCCAGAAGCCACGAATCGAAAGATTCTGCCCTGAAAACAAAAGGGGGAACATTACTGGCCACCCCATGCGCTGTCAATCAATTCAAGCGTGTTTGGGCTCTTTAGCCCGCTGGGGCCGAGGGTTTGACGAGATTCAGCCCGTAACCCGACAACTGGCGGGATACGAATGCTGAACAATGGAGTTCGAATGAAGAATTACGAGAGAGGAACCGGGCTGCAACCCTCCACCCAGAATTCCGATGAGCAGAACTCATGAAGAGTGGAAGGGCTAAAACCCATGTTAGAGCCTGTGGAGCAAGTTATTTCAGTAAATGCAGGGAAAACCTCATCACAACCCGAGCATACCTTCGAGCTCAGCAGCAGTCACATAACCAGGCAGCATTTTGCCATCTTCCAGAATAATCGCTGGAGTACCACGAACCCCCAATTCACCACCCAGATTAAACTGGCTGGCCACAGGGTTATCTTCACAGTATTCAGCACCGGAAGGCAGGCCGTTTTTCAAACGCGTCAGGGCTTCAGCTGGATCTTTCGCGCACCAGGCGGCCGCTATTTTCTTGTAGGAGGGTGAGCCAATACCCGCCCGAGGATAAGCCAAATAACGAACCTCAATGCCTTTAGCATTCATTTCCGGCACTTCCTGATGGAGCTTGCGACAGTACCCGCAATCGACGTCCGTAAATACATAGACATAGGCCTTACGCTTGCCTTCAGCAGGGAAGACAATTTCGTCTTTAGCCTCGACCTCATCCAGCTTCGCCTTGCGTACAGGCTGTAATGCTAACTCCTGTACATCCACAAATCCGTCAGCCGTAACCCCCAACAGAGTACCGGTCAGGACATAATCGCCACTGGCACTGACATAAACCAGAGGACCACCCTGTATCTGAACCTGATAAACACCTTCCAGCGGGCTTTGGGTTACGGCACCGTAAGCAAAATCCGGCCGGGCATTCTGTAATTTTTCCAGAATCGCACTGGAGACCTCTTGCGGCACGACATCTGCGGTATCTGCCTGAACACTCAATCCAACGGTAAGTGCACATGCGCACAACATCGCTTTCAACATTTGTTGCATTCCCAAACCTCTGTCCATTGATCGTTTTTTCATCTGCCCAACCTATGCGGCAAGACACTCTATCATATCCTGCTCTTGGAACCCTTTATCAAGGCTCAGTTCCCAAATACACAACCCATGTGCATTTTGAGACCCATAAAGAGACTTTTCCCATCTGCTTAAGCTCTCGGGTGGTGCTCACTGTGCAACGACTTCATCCTCTCAATAGCGACATGAGTATATATTTGCGTAGTGGACAAATCACTGTGTCCGAGCAGCAACTGTACCACCCGCAAGTCCGCCCCGTGATTGATTAAATGCGTCGCAAACGCGTGGCGCAGCGTATGGGGCGAGATCTCTTTATGGATATCCGCCACCAGCGCCCAATGCTTAATTCTGTGCCAAAAGGTCTGACGGGTCATCTGCTTGCCGCGGGTACTGGGAAACACCACATCCGATGAGTGTTGCTGCTTCAGCAACTGCGGCCTGGCTTCCTTAACGTAGCGGACCAGCCACTGAGCGGCTTCATCCCCCATCGGCACCAGACGCTCCTTGCCACCCTTCCCCATGACTCGCACTACCCCCTGACGCAGGTTCACATCACCCAACGCCAGACCCACCAGCTCGCTGACTCGCAAACCGCAGGCGTAGAGCACTTCCAGCATGGTACGGTCACGCAAACCAATGGGATCCTCAACATCAGGAGCTCCCAACAACGCCTCAACATCCGTCTCCGTCAGAGATTTGGGCAATGGCCGCCCCTGCTTAGGACTTTCAACCAGCGCCGTAGGATCTTCGCTTATCTGACCCTCACGCAAAAAATAGGCATAAAACCCGCGACAACAGGATAAAAATCTGGCCGTCGAGCGGGCCGAAGACTTCTGCACTTCCAACCTGTACCCCAGATACTCACGCAAACGAATGTCATCAACCTTAAGTAGAGACTCGACCCGCTCACCACTCCAGCGAGCAAACAGTTTCAAATCCTGAGCGTAGGAAGACAAGGTGCTATCACTCAGCCCTCGCTCCATCCAGACCGCATCCAGATATCGCTCAATGAGCTGCTGATCAACAGCGTTCACAGTTTCAGTTGATCTCCCGCCAGCCCTTTCTGATAGAGCTGCAGGATTTTCAGGGTTGTCGATTTTCTTATTCGAGTCAGTCATGGCTCTACACTAACCAATTCATCACTAAAGGCACAGAAGAATTCACTTCACCCTGTCCAGGCCTGCATCAGGTGAACAAAGCGATAAGCAAAAAATAACAGGCACAAAAAAACGGCGTCCCGAAGGTACGCCGTTTTTAGTACTAACCTTAAGAAGAACTTAAGATTTAGCAGACAGCTTTTCTTTAATACGTGCTGCACGGCCAGTCAGGTTGCGCAAGTAGTACAACTTGGCCTGACGAACGTCACCGCGACGCTTAACAGCAACACTGTCAATCAGCGGGCTGTGAGTCTGGAAAGTACGCTCAACACCGATACCGTGTGAAATTTTACGTACAGTAAAAGCAGAGTTCAGACCACGGCTGCGAACGCCGATCACTACACCTTCAAACGCCTGCAGACGCTCACGGGTACCTTCTTTTACTTTAACCTGGACAACAACAGTGTCACCTGGGGAAAAATCCGGCAGGTCTTTTTTCAGTTGTTCGTTTTCCAGTTCCTGGATAAGTTTGTTGCTCATGGTCTGCTCCTTTAGAGTCAGTAGTGTAGCTTCACAGCTATATGAGGAACGATAGTTGGCTCCTGTACAGGGTATTCTGTATCAGGTTAGACCGACCGTAAGTTCCCCGGTTAAACGTCCCGATCGCTGTCCAAATCTTGCTGGAAACTTTCCAGCAAAGTATTTTGCTCAGCGGTCAGATCTAATTTCTCTAACAGATCCGGGCGTCGTTGCCAGGTTCTGCCCAACGCCTGCTGTAATCGCCAGCGCCGGATTTTTTCGTGGTTGCCGGATAAAAGCACTTCCGGAACCTCGCGTCCTTCAAAAACTTCAGGCCGCGTATAATGTGGGCAATCCAGCAAACCATCCGTGAAGGAATCCTGCTCTGCGGATTGTGCATGCCCCAGTGCGCCTGGCAATAGCCGGGTCACGCTGTCTATCAAAACCATTGCAGCAAGCTCGCCGCCACTCAGTACGTAATCACCAATGGACCATTCTTCGTCCACCTCCAACTCAATCAGGCGTTCATCAATGCCTTCATAGCGGCCGGCGATTAGCACCAGATTTTGCCCTTCTGCCAACTCAATGGCACCCTGCTGATCCAGCTGTCTGCCCTGAGGCGACAGATAAACCACCTTACAACCTGCACCACCGTCTTCACGGCAATCGGCCCAGGCACGGGCTTCGGCTATGGCTTCCCGGAGTGGCTGAATCATCATCAGCATACCCGGACCACCGCCGTAGGGTCGATCGTCCACCGTTTGATGACGATCTTTGGTAAATTGCCGGGGATTCCACATCTCCAGCTCAACCAGTCCCTGCTTAATCGCTCGACTGGTGATACCGTAATCACTGATGGCCGCAAACATCTCGGGGAACAGTGTTACTACAGCAATGCGTTTCGAACCACTCGTCACGTCTGCTGCTCTCCCGCTGTTCTGGAAAATGGTTTGCACGCTGGCGTCTTATGAGAAACCGAACCCGACACTAAAATTCCGGATCCCAGTCCACTCGCATTTCACCTGCGTCCAGATCAACCGCTTTCACAAATTGACCCGGAATGTAGGGAATCAAGCGCTCTTTTTCATCGAGACTGTCACTGTCGCCTTTGACCACCAGCACATCATTCGCACCGGTTTCCAACATACGAGAGACAATTCCCAAGCGGCTGACCTGCCCTTCAAACTCAGTCATTACAGCCAACCCTTCCAGCTGATGCCAGTAGTACTCACCAGCGTCCAGCTCCGCCATCTGTCCACGTTCTATCGCAATAGTCACCTGACAGAGTTCTTGCGCCTTATCCCGGTCGTCGACCCCTTTAATCAGAGCCACCAGACCTTTGCCATGAGGACGATAATCTTCAACCTCAACGGATTTGACGCCGTGGCGGGTTTTTAACCACCAAGGGCTGTAGGAGAAAATATTCTCCATCGGTTCGGTCTCTGAATGGATTTTCACCCACCCTTTAACACCGAAAACCGTTGTAATGCGCCCGACATTGACCAGATTTGAACTGCGGTTGCTATTCTTCTGATCAGTCATAAAGTTCGCACATTACAATAATTACTGGCTAATTAAGCAGCAGCTTGTTCCTGCTCTTTCAGCAGCTTGGCTACACGCTCGGAGCACTGAGCACCTTGAGCTACCCAATAAGCAATGCGCTCGTTATCGATACGCAGACGCTCTTCCTGGCCTTGGGCCACTGGGTTAAAGAAACCAACGCGCTCGATGTAACGACCGTTACGTGAGCTACGGCTGTCGGTTACGTTCAAGTGGTAAAATGGACGCTTCTTGGAGCCGCCACGAGATAGACGAATGCTTACCATGTAAGTCTACTTCCTATTAATCAAATTTAGCGCACTGCCTTTCGGCAACGCAGTCACACAACAAAAACGGGTCAAATAAAAAACCGTTAAATAAATCGGCAATACGCAGGCTCAGCCTACGAAAGGCGCGATATTCTAAGGGAAAGAGATGGAGATGTATAGAGGTTTGACCTCGGATGTTTGAAGTTTCAGCAGCGCCGGCCCCCAAAGAGGCGCCAACGCTGCGAAATCAAACCAAAAAGAGGTTTGTCAGAGACAAATATTCCCTGTAAAAACAATCACTTAAAGCCAGGAGGCAGGCCGCCACCGCCACCGGGTAAACCACCGCCGGGAGGCATTCCACCAGGAGGCATTCCACCACCACCACCGCCCATCATGCCGCCCATACCGCGCATCATTTTGGCCATGCCGCCACCCTTCATCTTCTTCATCATCTTCGCCATCTGCTTATGCTGCTTGAGCAAACGATTGAGATCCTGAATCTGAGTGCCGGAACCCATGGTGATACGACGCTTGCGCGAGCCGTTCAAGAGATCGGGATTGGAGCGCTCAGCTGGCGTCATGGAATCAATAATCACTTCCATAACCTTGAATTGCTTGGTCATGTTATTTTGCTCGGCAAGCTGAGCCATATTGCCCATACCTGGCAGCTTTTCCAGCATGGACGTCATACCGCCCATATTCTGCATTTGCTGCAACTGATCCCGCAGATCTTCCAGATCAAACTTCTTACCCGAGGACACCTTTTTAACCAGCTTTTCAGCTTTGGTTTTGTCGATGTTCCGCTCTGCCTCTTCGATCAGAGAGAGCAAGTCACCCATACCCAGGATACGGGAGGCAATTCGGTCCGGATGGAAAGGCTCAAGTGCATCGACTTTCTCACCCATCCCAAGGAATTTGATTGGCTTGCCAGTAACATGGCGCACTGACAGGGCGGCACCACCGCGGGCATCGCCATCAGCCTTGGTCAGAATCACACCGGTCAGCGGCAATGCGTCATTGAACGCTTTGGCGGTATTAACCGCATCCTGACCGATCATGGCGTCGATGACGAACAAAGTTTCCGCGGGATCAATCGCCGCGTTGAGTTCTTTGATCTCATTCATCAACTCGTCATCGACGTGCAAACGGCCGGCGGTATCCACAATGACAACATCAGCGTAGTGCTTGCGGGCGTGCATGATCGCGCCATTGGCGATATCCACCGGTTTTTGATCCGGAGTGGACGGGAAGAAATCAGCACCGACCTCGCCAGCCAATGTTTCCAGCTGCTTGATTGCCGCAGGACGGTAGATATCCGCCGACACGACAACCACTTTCTTCTTTTCACGCTCTTTCAGATACTTGGCCAGTTTCGCCACAGAGGTGGTTTTACCCGCACCTTGCAGACCCGCCATCATGACAACGGCGGGCGGCTTAACCGCCAGATTGAGAGTTTCATTGGCCTCGCCCATCATGGCGACCATTTCACTCTCAACAATCTTGATAAACTGCTGCCCAGGATTCAGCGCACGCGAAACTTCCTGGCCGACAGCGCGCTTTCTGACACTTTCAATAAATGCCTTAACCACTGGCAAGGAGACGTCCGCCTCCAGCAACGCCTTGCGCACTTCGCGCAGGGTGTCTTTGATATTGGCATCGGTGAGTTTGGCTTTGCCGGTAACCTTTTTCAGGGTACGGGACAAACGATCCTGTAAGTTCTCAAACATGGTGAATCACAACCGTTTCGCTGACTGAGTCCGTAAAACCGGCAGTATACCCAATTTTTCCATCAGTTGCTTCCGTGTGTTCGCTCTGGAAAACCTGATTTGCGACGGATGGCAGCACAACCCTCTGACATACTGACTGCTGCAATAACCAGCACCAATGATAATGGCTTCCATTTATGTCTTCTATTTATAGAAACGCTGTGACACACTGCGTTACACAGAAAAAAGTCTCATGCAGTACCACTGCCCAGAGCTATCGCACAATCACGACCAAGCAAAATCCACGCATATGACCATCATCACCCACATAGCAACAAGCATGGCAGCTATTGCACTTTATCTGTGCGGTGCGGCTTACTTAATCACTTCGATTCTTCAGCAGCGCAGCGCCACTCATCAGTGGATCACTGCTTTTGCTGTCACAGCACTGGCGCTTCACGCGTTGGCACTTTACCCCATGCTGTTTCACTCACAGGGACTGAATCTGGGCTTGTTTAATGTCATCGCCCTCACCTTCTGGGTCATCAATTTACTGGTGCTGGTCAGCGGCCTGAAAAAACCATTGCATACGCTGTTTGTCTTTCTCTTCCCGATATCCGCCGTGGCGCTACTGTTGGCTGTCGTCAGTCACGACCAAAGTCTGGTGACTCAAGTAAACGGCGAAATGATTACCCACATCCTGCTTTCACTTCTCGCCTACAGCCTGCTGATCATTGCCACCCTGCAAGCTGTGTTATTGGCTTATCAAAATTATCAGCTTAAACACAAGCACCCCAGTGGCCCTATTCGCCTGCTACCTCCCCTGCAAACGATGGAGGCCCTGTTCTTTGAAATACTCTGGGCCGGAGAGATCCTGTTGACACTCTCCATTGTCACCGGCTTTATTTTTATTGAAGATCTGTTTGCACAACACCTGGTACACAAGACAGCGCTGTCGATCCTCGCCTGGTGCATCTACGCCATCCTGCTGTGGGGGCATACGGTGCGAGGCTGGAGAGGCTTTATGGCAATCCGATGGGCTCTGGGGGGCTTCACGGCGCTGATGCTGGCGTATTTTGGCAGTAAATTCGTCCTTGAATTCCTCCTTCACTAGAGGCGGAAATCCGCCCTCGCAGAATTGCCTGCAGCCCTTACTGCACTAAGGCTCCCCTTGCAGGAGTCCCGGCAATGCAAGAAACGGTTGCACCCACTCTACTTCTGGGCCAAGATACGCGAAATCTGTTTGGCGATATAGGCTCCACCCTCTTTGAACGACGCTCCCCTTGGCCTCCTGTTTGGGATACTGGCCATTCTGATACTGCTCTCCGGTTTCTTTTCCAGCTCCGAAACGGGCATGATGTCTCTAAACCGTTACCGGCTAAAACACCTCGCCAAAAAAGGGCATAAGGGGGCCATTCGTGCCTCGGATTTGCTGGCGCGCCCCGATCGCCTGATCGGTGTGATTTTGATCGGCAACAATCTGGTCAATATCTTTGCAACGGTCATTGCCACCGTGATTGCCTCTCGCCTGTACGGTGAGATCGGACTGGCCGTGATGCCTGTTATCCTGACCATTGTGATCCTGATCTGCTCGGAAGTAACCCCCAAGACGATTGCCGCCCTACACCCTGAAAACGTAGCCTTTCCGGCCAGCCTGATACTTAAACCCCTGCTGACCCTGCTCTACCCACTGGTTTGGCTGGTCAACAAAGTCTCCAACCGACTGGCCAAGGTATTTGGGGTTGATCCCAGCAAAGCCAGCACCAGCGAACAACTGAACCCGGACGAGCTGCGCACCGCGGTGGATGAACACGGCGACCTGATTCCCGATCAGCACCAGGGCATTCTGCTGAATGTACTGGATCTGGAAAAAGCCACCGTGGAAGACATTATGATCCCGCGCAACGAGGTCTACGGTATCGATCTGGAAAGCGATATCTCAACGATCATGAAGCGTATCCGCACAGCCGAATACACACGCCTGCCGGTTTACGAAGGGGATATCAACAACATCGTCGGCCTGCTGCACCTGCGCAACGCCGCCCGCTTTATCCACGGCGACAACACCTCAGTGACTCACGAAGCGATTCGCCGCTTTACTCGCGACCCTTACTTTATTCCCGAGGGAACCCCGCTACACACCCAATTGATGCACTTTCAGCAACAAAAGCGTCGCATGGCGATTGTGGTCGATGAATACGGGGATGTTCAGGGGATTGTCACCATGGAGGACCTGCTGGAGGAGATCGTCGGTGAATTTACCACCAATCTGGCGGAGGACGAAAATCCCGAGATTTCTCCACTGGACGACGACTGGTATCTGATCGAGGGTGGCACTTCCATCCGCGATATCAACCGTCATCTGACCTGGGAACTGCCAACAGACGGCCCCAAAACCCTAAATGGTTTGATCGTGGAAGAGCTGCAGAACATTCCGTCCGGGCATACCGGCATCAAGATTGGTCAATACAAAATAGAGACGGCTGCGCTCTCGGATAAAATGATTGAAAGCGCTCGCGTCAAAGCGATCTGATCAATAATTTACAACTCCACCGTCACCGCTTTAGCCGCGACTACGGCCTTCGCCTTAGCCTCTTCTACGGATTCACCACGAGCCAGCGCCACTCCCATACGGCGCTTGCCAGTGACTTCCGGCTTACCGAACAGCTTCAGGCTGGTGTCCGGCTGCGACAGTGCTTCCGCCAAATTACCAAAGGCCGGGTTAGTCGATTCACCTTCCACCAAAATCACGGCCGACGCCGAGGCGCCGTGCAGACAAATGTTGGGGATCGGCAACCCCAGAATCGCACGCGCATGCAGGGCAAATTCCGACAAGTCCTGTGAAATCAGCGTTACCAGTCCCGTATCGTGAGGGCGTGGAGACACTTCGCTGAAATAGACGTTATCGCCTTTGATAAACAGCTCAACGCCAAACAGCCCCCAGCCGCCCAACGCTTCAGTCACTTTGCGTGCAACATCTTCCGATGCCTGGCGCGCCGCCACTGACATGGCCTGAGGCTGCCAGGACTCTTGATAATCGCCATCCTCCTGACGATGCCCAATCGGTTCACAGAAGCTGGTGCCGTCTTTGTGGCGCACGGTGAGCAAGGTGATTTCATAATCGAAATCCACAAACCCTTCAACAATCACCTTGCCCGCTCCCGCACGCCCACCTTCCTGTGCGTACTGCCAGGCAGACTCAACATCATCGGCTGACTTAACCACACTCTGGCCCTTGCCGGATGAACTCATAATAGGTTTGACCACACAGGGACAACCGATGCGCTCAATGGCTGCGGAGAAATCCTCAAAGTTGTCGCAGAACTCATAAGGCGATGTAGGCAGCTGTAACTCTTCCGCGGCCAATCGACGAATGCCTTCACGATTCATCGTCAACTGCGTCGCGCGCGCCGTCGGCACCACGTTATAACCTTCAGACTCCAGCTCAACCAGAGTGCCCGTGGCGATTGCCTCAATCTCCGGCACGATATAATCCGGCTTCTCCATTTCAATGACCTGCCGCAGAGCAGCGCCATCCAGCATGGACAACGAATAGCTGCGATCTGCCACCTGCATCGCCGGGGCATTGTCGTAGCGATCACAGGCTATGACTTCAACGCCCAGACGCTGCAATTCAATAGCGACTTCCTTGCCCAGCTCGCCTGAGCCACACAGCATGACCTTGGTGGCCGTGGAAGAGAAAGGAGTACCGATCGTAGGCATAGCTGTCATCCTGTTAAAAGCTGTCGTTCTGTGATGAAGGTAGTTGGTACCGAATCGCCGAGGATAGAGTCCGAACCACTGACAGAGAGCTGTTCAGCAGTCTCGAAAGGCGAATTCGTTAATGCTCAGAATTATAGAAGGTAAAGCGCTAGAGGAAAGGATTGGTTTTGCGGGCTCTCTCAATAGAGAGTTTCAGCACTTCGCGCCGCTCATCGTTGCTGTAACGACCCCAGCGGGTGATTTCCTGACCGGTACGGTGACAACCCACGCAGACATCTTCTTCATTCAGCGCGCAGACGTGTATACAAGGGGATTTGACCGGTTTTTCTATATCACTCATACCGCAGCTTTCGGGGGACTCTGAAGGAGGCGCGATTGTAGCCCAAACGACCCTTGATTTCTAACCTTCGACAGAGCCGCCCTGCTGCCAGCTCCCGCTCAACTCTCTTGCGACCAATCCCTGATTGGCGCGGGATTATCCTTCTGAATCTCAAGCTCATACACGTCATTGAGAAGGTTCACCAATAACCGGGCGGTAAAGCCCCAGATTTCATAACCTTCAAAATCGTAGGCAGGAGACCACAGATGACCAATCTCTCGCTGAAAAACATCAGTACGCACACGACGGTCTTCCATAAAGAACTTCAACGGCACCTGAAAAATAGCGTCCAGCTCATCATAATTAGGAGTAAAGGTCAGCCCCTGGGGAATCACCCCCACAAACGGCGCCACGTTGATGCCTTTCCAGGTTTGAAACACCGGCAAACCACCCAGCACTTCAACCTTCTCCGGCGGCAAACCAATTTCTTCCTCGGTTTCCCGTAATGCAGTTTCCTGCAGGTTTTGATCCTGAGTCTCCCACTTCCCGCCAGGCAGAGACACCTCTCCGCTGTGGTTATTAAGATGGGCCGCGCGGCGAGTCAGGATCACTTCCGGTTCATCTGGATGATCCGTGATGGCAATCAGTACCGCCGCAGGATCTGGCAACTCACTTAAAGGGGGGAGTTCGTAAGAGGATGCCTCTAAATACAAACGCAGGCGCTCTATCATTATTTTCAACCAATCTTTATTTCAATCCCCTCAAACTAACCAACTTTACCGCTCAGGTCTAGGGAACCCTGGAAATACTCATCACCTCTCGCGGAATTAAAAAACAATTACCTGACGTCATGAGACGAAGCTCTTATTATAAGAAATTCGTCTAGTGAACGGCATATCGATTACCTATTGTCGCGTGATAGACTGTTTTTCAGTCAGATTGGCGCGCAAGGTTTTGTTTCGGCACAAAAACAAGAAAGTAAGTCAGTAACCAAGCAAGTAAGTTAAGCAAGAAGCAAGACATCGCGGTCAGGCACTAGGCTAATGAGCCAAGACACAGGGATCAAACAGAAGGAATCGACAAGATGGCAGAGCACTCACAATCCAGCACGCCTCACCTGTCCTTTGATGAGCTGGCAGAGCTCGCACAAAGCGATCCCCAAGCGTTTGAAGCCTATCGCAGTCAGCAAATCGACAATGTCATCAATGAAGCGCCGGAGTACCTCCGACACCGTCTCCGCGGATTGCAGTTTCAGGTAGATGCACAGCGCTCACTGCACGACAGCCCTCTGGGCAGCTGCATCAAAATCAGCCAGATGATGCACGATTCCTTTGCCCAATTGCAGACCGCCCTTAACTCCGCCTCAGACCTGACAAATGGCTCTGTCGACACACAATCCGCCACAGAGCAAACAAATCAGGCAGAACACGCTCCTCACAGCGCCAAGGTGCTGCATTTTCCCGCACACCCCTAAAAAAATTTCAGCCTCAGAGATTTCAGGCTCAGAGAAACGTTAGCGCCGCGAATATCGCACGATCTCACAGACTCCCCTATAATGGTTCGGTCTACAATGCACCGGGAGTTACAATGAAGTTTTGCAGCAGTTGCGGCGCCAATGTTTCTATCACCATTCCTGAAGGCGATGACCGCGAACGTCACGTCTGTATCGAATGCGAAACCATCCACTACCGCAATCCCAACATCATTGCCGGCAGCCTGCCCGTGTACGGAGACAAAGTTCTGCTGTGCAAACGAGCCATCGAACCGCGCTATGGTTTATGGACGCTGCCAGCCGGGTTTATGGAAAATGGTGAAAGTGTCGAGGAAGGCGCACTGCGGGAAACGTGGGAAGAAGCGCGGGCAACCATGGAGCTGGACAGCCTGTACACAATTTTCAGCCTGCCCCAAATCAATCAGGTGTACATGATATTTAAAGGGGAGCTGATTAATCAGGACTTTGGACCTGGCCCCGAGTCTCTCGAAGTGGAGCTGTTCAGCGAAGACGAAATCCCCTGGGAAGAACTGGCTTTCCCCGTCATGAAGAAAACCCTGCAGCACTACTTCAGTGACCGCAAAGAGGGTCACTTCCCCTTGCGCAGCGAAGCCCTATACCGCCCCAAGAAAGTGTAATCTTTAAGACCTAACCACGCGTCGTGGCCGGAACATAGCGACGCGTTAGGCCGAAAGATAGCCACGCGTTAGACTGAATCCTAGCAGTGCGTTAGGCCGAAAAATAACAGCGCGTTAAAAGTCCAATACCTGAATCACGTCGTAAGCGGGCTCCTCGAATGGATGAGCTCGCTTCAGTGCCGCCACCGCAGCGGCAATACTCTCATCAGAGCACACCATCTCGACCCGATATTCATCCACCACTTCGACCTGCCCATGCTGACCGATATGGGGCTGACTGCCAGGCAGAGGACGAAACTGCCCCTGCCCTAACACCTGCCAGCAGCAGCTGTCGTAATCGCCGATCTTTCCGGCCCCGGCTTCAAACAACGCTTCTTTGACCGAGTCTAATTGCGGCTGGGGTACGAAGAAACACAACTTGTACATCACCTACCCTCCTATTTCAGAACGCTCTTAGAAACCCATCGGCAACAGTTTTACTGTTCGGCTGACCGATAAGTTCGATTAGCCCAATACCCGTACGGACGTTACATGCTCAATCTCACGAATAGCCGAGATAACCGACTCAGAAGGCATCTGCTCGACATCAATGATGTTGTACGCAATGCTTTCGCGACTTTTGTTCATCATATCCAACACGTTAATGTTGTTGTCAGTAAAGATCGACAACACATTACCCAGCACACCCGAGACATTATCGTTAACAAAGGTGATGCGGTAACCATCGGCGCGTGGCAGATTGATCTGCGGGAAGTTCACCGAATTTTTAATATTGCCGCTTTCCAGGAAGTCTTTCACCTGATCCACCGCCATGATCGCGCAGTTCTCTTCAGCTTCCGCAGTACTGGCGCCAATGTGCGGCATGGCCAGAACATCTGCACGATTCAACAGGATAGGCTCCGGAAAATCGCACACGTACATGCCCAGCTGTTTGGCTTCCAGTGAGGTCACGACGGCATCGGCATCGACAATGGATTCACGGGCAAAATTCAACAGTACGGCGCCCTGCTTAACGGCTTGTAAGGCTTCACTGTTGATCATGTGACGGGTGGGAGCAATAGCAGGCACATGCAAGGTCACGTAATCAGAACAGCTCAACAGCGCTTGCAGGCTTTCCATCTTTTCGACCTGGCTGGGCAATTTCCACGCGGCTTCCACCGATAAGGCCGGATCAAAACCAACCACGTTCATACCCAAGGCCAGCGCCATATCAGCCACCATGGAACCAATGGCTCCCAGCCCGACAACACCCAGCGTGCGGCCGTAAAGTTCGTTACCGGCAAAGCGCTTTTTCTCTTTTTCCAGCAGTTTGCCCATGGCATCGGCGTCAGTCATGTCTGTCAGTGACTGCACATAATTCATACCGCCAGTAATGTTGCGAGAACTCAGCAATAACCCCGCCAGAACCAGCTCTTTCACTGCATTGGCATTAGCGCCCGGGGTATTGAATACCACCACACCGGCCTCGGTGCATTGCTCAACCGGAACGTTATTCACTCCGGCACCCGCACGGGCAATGGCTTTTACACTGTCAGGAATGGGTTCATCGTGAAGTTTGTGACTGCGCAGGACATAAGCATCGGGAGCTTCACAACCCTCAGAGACTTGATAAAAGTTGCGATCCAAACGATCCAGTCCTTTGTTTGAAATCGCGTTATAGGTTTTAACTTTGAACATCTTCCCTCCTCTCGTGCCAACGAGTCCCAGCGGGGCAAAAAAGCCGCGCTGGGGGATTGTCTCATTGCACATCATTATTGTTATCGCGCCATAGTGTTATGGCGCAGTTGAAGCGTGTGTTCTGTAATCTTGTCAATGTAAATCTCTTGAAGCTTACATTCTTAGAAACTTACATCCGTAGAAACTTACATCCTTTAAAACTTACATCTTTGAAAGATTACATCGTTAAACAATCAGGCAGTGACCTGCTCATAAGCCCATTTCAGCCAAGGCATCAAAGCTTCCACATCGGATTTTTCAACCGTTGCACCACCCCAGATCCGCAGGCCATCGGGCGCATCGCGGTAAGCACCAATGTCGTAAGCTACGCCTTCTTTATCCAGCAATTTGACCATTTGCTTCACTTGATCAGCGGTGGCGTCAACCGTCAGGCAAATACTGGTGTTCGAGAGCGTCTCCGGCTCTTTTGCCAGAAAGTGAATCCAGTCGTTGGCAGCCACAAAATCCGCAATCACTGCCAGATTCTGCTCGGAACGGGCAATGGCCTGTTTCACACCGCCAATGCTCTCAATCCAGTTCAGGGCGTCCAGATAATCGGCAACGGCCAACATGGAAGGCGTGTTAATGGTTTCACCGCGGAAGATTCCTTCGATCAACTTACCGCCTTTGGTCATGCGGAAGATCTTGGGCAGTGGCCAGGCCGGAGTGTAGTTTTCCAGACGCTCAACCGCGCGCGGGCTCAGGATTAACATGCCGTGAGCACCTTCACCACCGAGCACTTTCTGCCAGGAGAATGTCACCACATCGAGCTTTTCCCATGGCATTTCCATGGCAAAGACCGCAGAGGTGGCATCACAGATGGTCAAACCTTCGCGATCGTCGGCAATCCAGTCAGCATTGGGGACTTTCACACCTGAGGTGGTACCGTTCCAGGTGAAGACCACATCGTGGGCAGAGTCCACCTGAGAAAGATCTGGCAACACGCCGTAGTCCGCAGTCAGGGAATTTACGTTATCCAGCTTCAGCTGCTTGATGATGTCGGTGTTCCAGCCGGAACCAAACGACTCCCAGTGCACCACATCCACCGGACGGGCACCCAGCATCGACCAGAGAGCCATTTCCACAGCCCCGGTATCTGAAGCCGGCACCACACCTACACGGTAGCCTTCAGGCAACCCCAGCAACTCAGCAGTTTGAGAACAGGCCTGACCCAGCGCCTCTTTACCCAGACTAGAGCGGTGGGAACGACCCAGTGTGCGCAAATCCAGACCGGCCACATCGTAACCGGGGCGTTTGCTGCAGGGGCCAGAAGAAAAGTTAGGATTACTCGGTTTTACCTGAGGCTGCATAGCTTCTACTCTTGTCTCGTTCAATTAGGCTAGGATTCGGCACGGACCATAGAGAACACTTATGATTCGGGTGACGGATTATGCCAGCTTTCGTCGGCCCTGTGCAGTGGGGAAAGATCAGCCCGAGATGCTATCCTTAGCCCTTGAACTGAAGTCCACTACAAAGAAACCTGAACCACTAAACAATAAGAACTTGAATCACTCAAAAGGCCCCATATGAAACTCTACGAAACCCATACAGCCCCCAATCCCCGCCGCGTCCGCATGTTCCTGGCCGAGAAAGGCATCACCGACGTCGAGTATATTCAGGTGGACCTGGCGGCTGGCGACAACCTCAACAAGGATATGCGCGCCAAGAACCCCACCACCAAGATCCCGTTTCTGGAGCTGGACGATGGCACCTGCATTGGCGAAACCCTCGCTATCTGCCGTTATTTTGAAGAAATCCAGCCAGAACCACCCTTGATGGGTCGCACGCCACTGGAAAAAGCCCAGGTTGAAATGTGGCAGCGCCGGGTAGAGTTTTATTTCATGATGCAAATTGGCATGTGTTTTCAGCACACCTCCGGTTACTTCAAAGACCGCATGACACCCGTGCCTGAATGGGGCTCTGAAGCCGGTAAAAACGCCGTGGCTTATATGAAACAACTCAACGAGCATCTGGCCTCCTCCCAGTTTCTGGTCGGTGACTATTTCAGCGTGGCGGACATCAACCTGATTTGCGCGTTGGACTTTGCCCGAGTGGTGAAAATCAAGGCCGGAGAGGACCATCCGCATCTACTGAGGTGGTACCAGGAAGTCTCCAGTCGCCCCAGCGCCCAAGCCTGATTCCCCCCCACAATCGCGGCCTTTTGCGGGTCGCGATTGTATAAACTTCGACCAAATTGACTCGACGTAGCGGCACCAAATCCCTATAGTACGCACCTTTCAGTAACACCCTCTTTCTTACACCCCAGCTCGCAGGATTTTCTTTTGATTTCTACCGCAAATATCACCATGCAATTTGGCGCAAAGCCGCTGTTTGAAAACATTTCCGTCAAATTCGGCGACGGTAACCGATACGGTCTGATCGGCGCCAATGGGTGCGGCAAGTCCACCTTTATGAAAATCCTGGACGGCAGCCTGTCACCCAGTGCCGGCAGCGTCTCCATCACGCCGAACGAGCGCATTGGCAAATTGAGCCAGGATCAGTTCGCGTTCGAAGAATACAGCGTCATTGATACGGTGATCATGGGACACACAG